>NZ_QXMN01000285.1:0-789 GCF_003581445.1 Acidovorax cavernicola
GACTGCGACTGAAAGCCGCCCAGGTTGGCGACCACGTTGGAGAACTTCCCGCGCCAGCCGATTTCAACGGTATTGGTCTTGACCGCCTGCAGGTTCGAGTTGCCGATGTTGAAACCCAGGGTCGCATTGCGCACCACGACCCCGATATCCGGCAGCTCGAAGCCCTGGCTGTAGGAAGCGTAGATTTCCTGGCCCTTGGTCGGGGTGAAAACGCTGCCGAGGTTGTAGGTCCAGGCGTCGTATTTGACGGTGCCGCCGGCCACGGACTGGGGGCTGGGCACTCTCGACTGGGACAGCGGCGTGAAGTCGTTGAAGCTGGCCTGTGCCCGGTCATAGCGCGCGCCACCCTCCAGCGACCACTGGTCGTTGAATTTGTGCTGCAACTGGGCAAACGCGCCAAGGCTGCGGGTGGTCACCGGGGGCATGTAGATCAGGCGGCCGATCTTCTGAAAAACAAGTCCGCCCGTGGCGTCATAGACCTTGGGATCGAAAATGTCGATCGGCATATCGGTGCGCTCGTGGTTGAAGTCGGCACCCCAGATCAGCAGCGTGTCCTTTTCCTTGCCCAGCGGCGTCTTGAGGGTCAGACGCCCGCCAAAGACATCGGAATTCTGCATGGACTGGTCAACATTCGCGCCGCGAACCGGAACCGCGCGGGCGTCAAACGGTGCAAAGCGCGTATGGAAGTCCCGGTAGTAGAGCTGAGCGGCCAGCGTGCTGCCCGCGATGTCCCGGTTCTCGTAGTCGAGTCCCAGCATGGTGTTCTTGATCTGGTTCTGATCGGCTAGC
>NZ_QXMN01000095.1:0-4181 GCF_003581445.1 Acidovorax cavernicola
CCCGGAAGGGGAGGGAGAAAGAGGGACGCGCGGCGCGTGTCATGGCTTCTCCGAAGCCGGCCCGACCGACGCGACCAATGGCGATGACGCCAGCACCGACAGCCCCCCCACCGGATCGTCCACCCGCAGACGCCAGACGCCGTTGGCCCCCGGCCCGCCGACCACTTCCGCCGACATCGTGCGCAGCAGCCGATCCGCTTCATCGATGCGCACGCCGTCCTTCCAGCGCACGACCAGGTTGGCTTGCACCACAACGGGCGCCGTGGGCACTGAGCGAAAGCGCACTTCGTCGTCTTCGGTGGCGCCGCGCCCGCCGATGAGCCCCACGTTCTGGATCACCGCGAACAACGCCACCGCCGCGAAGGCCGGGCGCGCCCAGCCTTCCGCGCCGAACCAGCGGCGGATGCTGCCCCACCAGCCGTCCTCGGGCCGCGGCTGCGGTCGGGCGGGCGAAGGCGCGGGGGTGGGAGCGGGCGAGTCCTGCGGTGGCGCGAGCGCACGACCGAGTTGCAGACCCGCGTCGCGGTACAGCGTCTGGTAGTCGGTGCGCGGGTCTTGCGGGCCCAGCGGCGTGCCCGACAGCACCGAGAACGCACCGCCCACATCACGCAATGCAATGCGCCCCGGCGCCGGCGCAATGTCGGACGCCGCGCGCGCAGCCCACTCGTCGTGCACCGCGCGGATCGCGGCGAGCCGCGTGGCCGACACCTCGCCGAGCACACGCGCGGCCAGCTGCGGGCTGGGCTCGAGCGTGAGCACGTTCCACGCCTGGATCACGCCGAACATCGGCTCGAAAGGCTCGTCGTCGGGCTCCAGCAGCACGTCGAAGTCCGAGGCCCAGTCGGGCTCGCCCGCGGCCATCCAGCCCTGCCAGAGGTCGCCGTGGATGCAGCGGTCGAGCAGCACGCCGAGCAGGCGCCCGTCGTGCACCACGCTCACGAGGCGGCCCGGCGCCCAGCGCGCGGTGAAGGCGCGCCGGGCGACAGCCTCGCGGCGCCGGGCCAATTCGGTCAGGGGCAGCAGCAGGTCCGGCGCGGCGGGCGCATTTGCACTGGCGCCGACGCCGCTGTGCGGCATTGCCACGGGGGCGACGCCCGGTGGCGCGTCTTCCGCCGGCGCGCCGGTTTCGAACGCATGGCGGATCACGCTGAGCGGGGGCCAGAGGTCGGTGGTCATGGCGTCTGTTCCTGAATGGCTATGTCTTCAGACATAAGACGCTTCAGCCCCGAGGATTTTGAAAACCTGCAGGATCGCCGCCATGTTGTCGGCCGCGATCGCGATGCCCAGGGTCTGGCCGATCCAGCTGCCGATGCGGGTCTGCGCATAGCCGGCGCCCAGCCCGTCGCGCTTGTGCACGAGGCCCAGCCGGCCGGCGCGGTAGTGGTACGAGGCAATGGCATGGCGCGAGGCCACACCTGACAGCCCGCCCTCGGCCTCCTGCCCGAAGCCCTCGCACAGCAGGATGCGCTCGGGCTCGGGCAGCCCGGCAATGAAGGCACGCGCCGACATCTGCACCGCCTGCGCGCTGAGGCCGTGCTCGGCCAGGCAACCGTCGAGGTCTTCGCCGGGGCCGAGTTCGTCCTCGAGCTGGGCTTCGGTGATCTGGTCGCCGATGGAGACCTTGCGGCGAAACGCGCTGGCGCGCGTGCAGTCGATGAGGTAGCGGCGGAAGTACGCGCACAGCGCGAAGGCGGTGGAAGGCGCGCTGTGGCCCGCGCGCTCTTCGGACTCGTCGGGATCGGCATCGAGCCGCAGCACCTTCACGTAGATGAACTGCGCCACCAGCTCCTGACGCCCTTCGCCCAGTACCTGCAGCTCGGGTGGGTTGCAGGCCACGAGCGCATCGCCCACGATGCGGTACATGGTGCCCATGTCGTCAGAGGACAGCGTCTGCCGGCGCCGCCAGAGGCGGACGAGTTCAGAGCTTTCCGCTGACGAAAGGGTTTCCTGCATGAAGGGCCAAGGGGTTCGAAAGAAGTGAGGTCAGTCGTCGACGCAGACACCTTCGGTAGGAACGAGGCACTGCGGGAGATTGGCGCCGACCGGTCCACCGCGCGTGCGGATCGCACCCGACACCGCCGCCTGCGCCACGGCGAGGCCGCGCGGCAGAAGAATCCACAGCTGCCCACGCTCCTTCATGCGGCGCGCGTTGGTGGCGGCCTGCTGGCCGTTGCCGAAGAAATAGTCGGCGCGCACCGCGCCACGGATCGCACCGCCGGTGTCCTGCGCGATGGTCAGGCGCTGCATGGGCGCGCCGCTGCCGGGCGTGCGTGTCGACACGAACACCGGATAGCCCAGCGGCGTGCTGCGCGGATCGACCGCGATCGAGCGGCCGGCCGACAGCGGCACGCCGAAGGCGCCCACCGGTCCGCCCGCGGGCGAGGTCGATTCCTTGAAGAACACGTAGCTCGGGTCCTTGATGCCCGAGCCGGCCACCGCGCCGGCCGTGCGACGCCCCGGCACCACCACCGCGCCGCTGGCCGTGGGCCGCGCCAGCGTGAAGCCACGCGTGCGGATCACGCTGCTGTCGATGGCGCCCGTGTCTTCGTCGTCGCCGTCGTCCAGCGTCAGCTCGAGCGAGCCGCCGCGCACCTTGACCGCGCTGCGCGGCTTGCCGTTGGCAGCCTGCGCGATGGTCGGGCGGAAGGGCTGGCCGTTCTGCTCGGCATACGCCACGCGCACGATCTCGCCACTGGGCAGCTTGATGCGGCCCGAGCCCTGGATCTGCATCTCGTACAGCGCCGTGGCGCTGCTCACGAAAGCCAGCACCTTGGCGTTGGGCGCGCCCTTGGTCTCGATCTCTTCGCGCGTGTAGTACGGCAGCAGGCGCTTGCCGTCGATGCGCAGGCGCACCTTGCGGTCGAGCGTGTCGCGGGTGATGGCGGAAAGGTCGAGCGCGTAGAGGCCCGGCGCGCCCATGTCGCGCGTGCTCAGGCCGGTCTGCACGACCACGTTGCGGCCCTCGACCTTCGCGGCCACCGTGCCGCTGCCGGCCGGAAGCTTGCGCGCATCGACGAACAGCATGTCCTCGGGCTGGCCGTAGACCGGGTAGATGAACGGCGCGGCGTAGGTGCGGCTGCCCGCGATCTCGGGCTCGAAGTAGCCGGTGACCACGCCGTCGGGCTTGCGGTCGTCGTCGCGGATCTGATAGGCCGAGAACTCGCTCTCGAAGAAGCCGCGGATCGCCTGCGTGCTCTTGCCGTCGACCTTCAGCGCGCGGTCGCACACCTCTTTCCACTCGACGCCGCGGCCGTTGAGCACCTTGCAGCTGCCCAGAAACGCCGGCCAGCTTTCCGAGAAGTCGTCGCGCGCCCAGCCGGGCACGGCGTCGAAGCCGACGGAGGTGTAGGTGGCGAGCTGGGTCGAGAAGGTGCGCGCCTGCCCGGCCACGCTGCCGCCCGTGGGGCGGGCCGGTGCGGCCGGTGCAGCAGGTGCGGCGCTGGGGGCGCTCGTATCGGTTGACGGCGCGGGCGGCGGCATGCCGGTGCAGGCGGCCAGCAGCACGAGGGCCGCTGCGGCAGACGTGCGGCAGGCGGTGCGAGCGAAGTGCAGAGACGGTGGCGATGACGGTGACGTGTGCATGAAAGTCTCCTGGTCATGGAAAGGGGGCCGCAGGCGGCCGACGCTCTACAGACGATTACTTCTCGACGATTTTGAAATTCGCGACGCCATAGACGTCGTTGCAGCTGGCCGCGCCCCCCGGGCAGACCGGCTTGCCCAAGAGCGGCGACGGCCCGGTGCCGCGCGTGGCTTCGAGCGCGGAGAGCACCGGCAGCGGGAACTGCGGGAACACGCCTTCGTTCTGCACGCCGGAGGCGCTGAAGTCGCGCTCGTGCTCGCTCACGAGCACCGCGAACTGGTTGGTGCCCGCCGGCCCGCCGGCATCCATCGGCCAGGAGGCGCGCGGCAGTGCGAGCGCTGCGTTGGCGGTGATCTTGTTGTACTTGTCGAGCAGGTTCGGGAACAGCAGGAACATCTCGCCGCCGCTGGACAGCAGGAACACGTAGACAAAGCCGTCCCGCTTGCTGCGCACCTCGAAGGCCAGCTTGTCCTTGCCGATGGCGACCTCGCCCTTCTTCGGCGCGGCCGTGACATCGAAGCCCGGCGCGGCGCCCGCCGCGAGCGATTGCAGCGATTCGACCGGCGTACGCGGTTTCGGGTGCGGCGGCGGAGGGGGAGGC
>NZ_QXMN01000286.1:0-781 GCF_003581445.1 Acidovorax cavernicola
GGGTAAACAGCCGGCGCAAATCCGCGCACGCGGTCCTGCCGCGCCGCGGCATGCGCCCGGGCCAAGCGGTGGTAACCGCTGTGTAACCCGGGATTTTATCCCGACTGAAAAACCCGCACCAGTGCCATCGATGTCGACAGCGCCTTCGGCGCGCGCGCTGAGGCTCAGCTAGCTCGGCAGATCTGCAGCATGTTCGTGCCGCCGGGCTGGCCCATGGGCAGGCCACAGGTGATCGCGTAGACATCGCCCTGCTGCACGATGCCGCGCGCCTTGAGGTGGGCTTCGGCCTGCTGCAGCGCCGTGTCGCGGTCGGCCGAAGTGTCCATCAGCAGCGGGCGCACGTTGCGGTACAGCGCCATGCGCCGCTGGGTCTGGACCTTGGGCGTGAGCGCGTAGATCGGAATGTGGATGCGCCGGCGGCTCATCCACAGCGCCGTCGAGCCGCTGTCCGTCATCGCCACGATGGCCTTGGCGCCCAGGTGATGGGCCGTGAACAGCGCGCCCATGGCGATGCTCTGGTCGATGCGGCCAAAAGTGCGGCCGGTGAAATCGGAATCGCGCTCTGGGTCTTCGGCGGCTTCGGCGGCGGTGCAGATGCGCGCCATTTCCTCGACGGTTTCGAGCGGGTACTTGCCGGCCGCGGTCTCGGCGCTGAGCATCACCGCGTCGGTGCCGTCGAGCACCGCGTTGGCCACGTCGCTGACTTCGGCGCGCGTGGGCACGGGGTTGGTGATCATGCTCTCCATCATCTGCGTCGCGGTGATGACTACCTCGTCCATCT
>NZ_QXMN01000287.1:0-770 GCF_003581445.1 Acidovorax cavernicola
GCGGCGAAGCTTCCGCCGCCGCAGATGCCGCAGCCGGTGCGCCCGCTCATGCTGCGCCGGTGGTCCTTGAGGCGCGCGAAGCAGCGCGAGGAAATCTCGATCTGCACTTCCATGCCGTCCATGCCTTCGGGCAGGCCCGCGGCGCTGGCCGCGACCGGCGCGACGTCGATGCCGAAGCAGTCGGCCGCGCTGTCGATCAGGCCTTCGCTGAGCGCAAAGCCCAGCGCGAAGTCTTCCAGGTCCTGGGGCGTGCCCAGCATCACCGCATGCGAAATGCCGTTGAAGACCAGCGCGATCGGCACTTCGCTGGCCAGCGTGCGCTGCTGCGCGAGCACCTGGGCCGGGCCGGCGGCGTCGGGCAGGCGGTGCAGCGCGACCGCGTGTTCGCTCAGCGGCGCGACGGAGGGCAGGGGGCAGGCAGCGGAAGACATGGCGCATTATCGGCCGGGCGCGACCAGGTGGCCCGAGCCGGGGCATGATGGCGGCATGCAAGATCCGTCTCCCTCCTTGTCGCTCGCGGCCGCGCTGGACCATGGCCCGGCCGACAAGCGCATTTCCATCCTGCGCCAGATCGGCGCCGGCGGCTCGATTTCCGAAGCCGCGCGCACCGTGGGCGTGAGCTACAAGGCCGCCTGGCAGGCGCTCGACACGCTGACCAATCTCGCGGGCGTGCCGCTGGTCGAGCGCGTGGTCGGCGGCGCGGGCGGCGGCGGCGCCGTGCTGACGCCGGCCGGCCAGGCGCTGCTCGACGCGGCCCAGGCCATGGACGC
>NZ_QXMN01000288.1:0-769 GCF_003581445.1 Acidovorax cavernicola
CGCCATGGCAGTGCCGATACTGGCGGTGACGAAGACGTTATCGTCTTTCAGATGAATGGGCAGTGCCAACTCGTGCAGCAGGCGCTGAGCGATGATGGCCGCATCGCGGTGGCTGGCGACACCCGGGCAGACCATCACGAATTCATCGCCGGCCAGGCGGGCAGCGGTGTCGGCTGGGCGCATTACTCGCTGCAAGCGTTGCGCCACGGTGATCAGCACCTGGTCGCCAGCATCATGGCCGAAGCTGTCATTGATGCGTTTGAAATGGTCCAGGTCAATAAATAGCACGGCGAGGCCAGGATTGAACTCGTCACGCCGGGATAGGCTCTGTTGCAGTCGATCCAGCAGCAAGGCCCGGTTGGGAAGCCCGGTCAATGCATCATGTAGGGCCCGCCGTTCAAGCTCTTGTTCGGCCTTCTTGCGGGCGCTGATGTCGTGGGCGAAGGCAAAGAAACTCCATTCATGTTCCTCCTCTAGCGACCACAGCGTGATTTCGATGGGGAACTCCGAACCGTCGCGGTGCAGGGCTGGCAGTTCGAGTCGTTGCCCGAGCACCTGGGCTTTGCCATGAGCCAGGAAACGAGCCATTCCCCGTTGATGCGCTTCGCGGTATTGGGCCGGAACTACGGTCTCAGCGACCGTACGCCCCATGACCTCGGCTTGAGGCCAGCCGAAGATGATTTCAGCGGCCTTGTTCCAGGCGGTGATAGCGCCTCGGGCGTCCATGGCGATAAAGGCATCCCCGGCGCTGTCGATGATATGTCGGCTG
>NZ_QXMN01000289.1:0-769 GCF_003581445.1 Acidovorax cavernicola
CCCTTGAGACGTCGTTGCGTTGCCTTACCGCGCTACTCGCACTGTCCGCGGCACCGCGCCTGGCCGGCCGCGCCTAGCCGGCCGCGCCTAGTCTCAACCGCAAATCTGCGATTTGCTGGGTCGTGTGAGTCGCCTCGAGAGCCACGCAAATAGAAAACCCGGTCAGCGGCAGGGCCGGTGACCGGGCTTTACGGCAGGCTCCAAGTCCTGTGCCGTGGGGATTGCAACCTGGAGAGGATGGTCCTGGTTGCGTGGAAGCATCGATTGCTCCCTGGAGGCCTTAGGAGACAGTCAAAGAACTGGAACTGACAGATTTAAGTGCCGTTCCGACTTTCAACGCTCTTCCAGCAGTCAACTGCCATGGCAGTCAGGGACAGAATAAGCCAGCTGCAGCGCACCAATCCAATGAGTTTTTGCAATGATTTTAGAAAATCGATAGGTCAAGAAAAAAATCTGCCGACCGGAATTTGTCAGGGGACAAACGGCCGAAAATATGGGTTTATATACAGCATTCTTTATTCTATTTAAATATAACAAGTATTTTTTATAGTATTGACTTGGTATTAGGTGAGCTTCTAGAATCCGCCATTCTCGAAAAGAGACCCTCTCTTCGCTGCAGCCAAGTGGTCAGTCCACTTACTTCGATGTCTTTTCCGACACCGGTCCAAGGATTGCAGCGCGCCAATCTAGGCGTTCGCCCCATGCCCCCTACCGGGTCAGCAAAGCGGGGTGACGCCTCTTGAAAGGAATCAATATGCCTGCATAAGCG
>NZ_QXMN01000290.1:0-769 GCF_003581445.1 Acidovorax cavernicola
GGGTGTCGTTGGTATCGACATCGGCCTTGGTCAGATCGCCGCTGATCGTGGTAGTGCCGTCTTCCGTGACCGCGCCCGTCGCCGCGCCGCCGATGGTCGGATCGTCGTTGCTGCCGTTGATGGTGACAGTCACCTGTTGCGTCGCGCTGCCACCCTTGCCGTCGCTCACGGTCACGGTAATGATGTCGCTCACCTGCTGGTCCTCGGCCAGCGCCTGCACCAGGGTGTTGTCGTTGTCCAGCACATAGGTCCACCGGCCTGTGCTGTCGACCGAGAAGGTGCCGTACTGGCCCTGGCCGTCGTTGCTGACCTCCCAGGTGTGGGTGTCGTTGGTATCGACATCGGCCTTGGTCAGATTGCCGCTGATCGTGGTCGTGCCGTCTTCCGTGACCGCGCCCGTCGCCGCACCGCCGATGGTCGGATCGTCGTTGCTGCCATTGATGGTGACGGTCACCTGTTGCGTCGCGCTGCCACCCTTGCCGTCGCTTACGGTCACGGTAATGATGTCGCTCACCTGCTGGTCCTCGGCCAGCGCCTGCACCAGGGTGTTGTCGTTGTCCAGCACATAGGTCCACCGGCCTGAGCCGTCGACCGAGAAGGTGCCGTACTCGCCCTGGCCGTTATTGCTGACCTCCCAGGTGTGGGTGTCGTTGGTATCGACATCGGCCTTGGTCAGATCGCCGCTGATCGTGGTAGTGCCGTCTTCCGTGACCGCGCCCGTCGCCGCGCCGCCGATGGTCGGATCGTCGTTGCTGCCGTTGATGGTGAC
>NZ_QXMN01000291.1:0-760 GCF_003581445.1 Acidovorax cavernicola
TGAAGACCGGCGAAACGCGCACCGAGACCTATACGGTCCAGGTCAGCGACGGCAACGGCGGTGTGGATACCCAGGACATCACGATCACCGTCACCGGTGACGATGATGGCGCAGTCATTACGCCGAACGCGCCCGGTTCGGACCAGGGCCAGGTGCAGGAAGATGTGACGCTGGTCGCGGGCGGCAAGCTCAACGTGACCGACCCCGATGCGGGCCAGGCAGTGTTTGTTCCCGTGGTGGCCCAGGCCGGCCAGTATGGCAACTTCAGCGTCGATGCCAGCGGCAACTGGACGTTCAACCTGAACAACGGCCTGGCCGCGGTGCAGGCGCTGGGCGTGGGCAAGAGCCTGACCGAAACCTTCACGGTCACGACCGCCGACGGCACCACGGGCAGCGTGCTTATCACCATCAACGGCACGAACGACCAGCCCGTGCTGTCGGGCGCGTTGACGGGGACGGTGGCCGAAGACGGCACCCAGACTGCGATCGGCCAGCTGGCGACCACCGATGTCGATGCCGGCGATACGCACAGCTACAGCGTCGTGGGCGCCAACACGGGCACCTACGGCAGCTTCAGCGTGGACAGCACCGGCCAGTGGACCTACCAGCTGGACAACGCCGCAGCGCAGGCGCTGAAGACCGGCGAAACGCGCACCGAGACCTATACGGTCCAGGTCAGCGACGGCAACGGCGGTGTGGATACCCAGGACATCACGATCACCGTCACCGGTGACGATGATGGCGCAGTCATTACGCCGAA
>NZ_QXMN01000292.1:0-746 GCF_003581445.1 Acidovorax cavernicola
GTGCCGACCAGCCGTGCGACCGCGTCGGTCGAGCCGCCCGCGGCAAACGGCACGATGATGCGTATCGGCTTGGTCGGGAAGTCCGCCGCATGCGCGACCGACAGCAGGGGGGCGAGGGCCAGGGCCCCGACGCGGAGAATGGAAGTGAGTTTCATCGTGTAGTCCATGAGGTGGAGAAGTCGGCCCCGCCGAATGCATCGGTCGCGCTTGCAATGCTCTTCACAGAGGCATGTTTCATGCCCGTCGCAGGACGGGGCTTCAACCCGCCGCAGGGCGGGGTGTCGGAGTTCCCAGGCCGCCGCCGCCGGGCGTGCGTATCACCAGTGTCTGCTGCGGCAGGATCTGCTGCGCGCCCTTGCCCAGCATCGGCGTGCCGTCGGACAGGCCCACGTAGCCCGAGGCGCCGGCCGCGCCGCCGTCAATGCCGCGCGGCGGGTAGTCGATGCGGTCGAAGGCCGCGAGCAGCGTGATGGTGCTGTCGGAAACGTTCTCGATGTGCATGTCGACGCCGTCGCCGCCGCGCCATGCGCCGGCGCCGCCCGAGCCCTGGCGGATCTCCTTCTTCCAGAAGGTCAGCGGAATCGCCGACTCGAGCACTTCGACCGGCGTGCCACGCACGCCGCTGGGGTAGGAGGTGACCGAAAGCCCGTGCTTGCCCGGGCGCGCGCCCGTGCCGCCGTTGGTCGTGACCGTGGTTGCGAACACCTTGCCCGCCTTGGTCATGCCCTGCAGGTTGATGTTCCAGA
>NZ_QXMN01000293.1:0-738 GCF_003581445.1 Acidovorax cavernicola
GAGTCTTGTGCTGCATGACGACAGCGCGCGTCGCCATCTGGCCACCGTGGCATACGTCCCGAACCTTGAGGGCGACGAGGTCGCACCCCCGCAGCTTGCTATCGATGCCCAAGTTGAAGAGAGCAAGTTCGCGCACCCGGCCTTCCATCTGGAGCCTCACGCGCAGTGACCAGATTTCCTTGAGCTTGGATGGCGCCTTCTGCCCGACGATCTTGCCTTTGTTCCACGGATCGCGATGAGCGGTATTACCTGTAGATTCCATGATGGTCTCCCATCGAGTTGAGGGCCACATAGGATGCGCTCTCGAGCCGGCGCGCATCCGACTCGCCTAAGCGACTAGCGATATGCGGCTTCCAGTACTCACTGCCGGCTTTATGGCGCAGCCACGAATTCACCCTCCCGGCCATTAGCAGCCAGTCGGCCGACGTTCTCAGGCAACCGCTTTAGGCTGATCTGCGTCATTCGCGGCTCAGTGCCTGGGCGGCAGCAACAGCCAACACCAGCCGTTGAACGCTGCCTGTCTTGAGCGGCCGCTTCACCCTCGGGAGCAGCCGCTCGATTGCGCGATTCGCCGCGTACCGGCTTGAAGGACCGCTTCTGCATACACCGACAGGCTTGTGCCGACCTGGAGGAGTCTTACAGCGCGATGATCCAAAGCAGCCGTCGGAGCACCAGTTCAGCGGGTTGGCAATGATTCACTTTGGGCACGGGTCGCGCGCCTCCCAAGCTATCGTGATT
>NZ_QXMN01000018.1:0-118286 GCF_003581445.1 Acidovorax cavernicola
GTGTACAGCTCGTTGCGGTTCTGGAAGATGTACCAGCCCAGCCCGCCCTTGCCCGACGAGGCGCCGAACACCAGTTCGGCTGCGATCAGCGTGCGCCAGGCGAAGGCCCAGCCGATCTTCAGTCCCGACAGGATCGACGGCAGCGCGGCCGGCACCAGGATCTGCAGCACGTAGCGCAGCCCCTTCAGCCCGTAGTTGCGCCCCGCCATGCGCAGCGTCTCGGGCACGCCCTGGAAGCCCGCATAGGTGTTGAGCGCCAGCGGCCACAGCACCGAGTGGATCAGCACGAACACCAGGCTGCCGCGCCCCAGGCCGAACCACAGCAGTGCCAGCGGCAGCAGCGCGATCGCGGGCAGCGGGTTGAACATCGAGGTCAGCGTGTCCAGCAGGTCGCGCCCGATGCGTGTGGACACGGCCAGCGTGGTGAGCCCGAAGGCCAGCAGCACGCCCGCGAGGTAGCCCTGCAGCAGCACAGCCAACGAGATGCGCACCTTCTCGACCAGTTCGCCGCTGGCCAGCCCTTCGATCAATGCACGCGCAGTGGCGGTGAAGGTGGGCAGCAGCAGGTCGTTGTCCTGCCAACGCGCCGACAGCTCCCAGAGCACGGCGATGACGGCCAGGATCAGGCCCTTGCGCAGCCAGGTGTGCGAGGCAATGCGCGCGCCCAGCGGCAGTGCGCGCTCGACCGGCAGCGCGGTGAAGGGCTCGAGGGTGCGCTCGTATTCGGGGCGGATGGGTGGGATGACGGCGCTCATGCAGCAGCACCTTCCGCCGGTTGCTCTTCTTCGAACAGCATGTCGTGAACGCGCCGCGCCGTGGCCTGGAAATCCGAGCCACCAAGGCTGTCGAGCGAGTAGCCGTGGCTGTTGAGTTCGGCGCGCATGCGCCCCGGATGCGGCGACAGCAGCGCCACGCGGTTGCCCACCACCAGCGCCTCTTCGATCGAATGGGTGACGAACAACAGCGTGAAGCGCACCTCGTCCCACAGTTCGAGCAGCTCCTGCTGCATGCGGCGGCGCGTGAGCGCGTCGAGTGCAGCAAAGGGCTCGTCCATCAGCAGCACGCGCGGCTGCATCGCCAGCGCGCGGGCGATCGCCACGCGCTGCTTCATGCCGCCCGAGAGCTGATGCGGATGCACGTCGGCGAACTTCGACAGGCCCACCTTGTCCAGGTAGTGCAGCGCGCGCTCCGCTGCTTCCTTGCGGCCCAGCGTGCGCGAGGCGAGCAGCGGGAACATCACGTTCTGCTTCACCGTCTTCCACGGCGGCAGCTGGTCGAACTCCTGGAACACGACGATGCGGTCGGGGCCCGGCTGCGTCGCACGCCGGCCATCGAGACGGATCTCGCCTTCGACCGGCGGAATGAAGCCGGCCACGGCCTTCAGCAACGTCGACTTGCCGCAGCCCGAGGGGCCGAGCAGCACGAAGCGATCGGCTCCGTGCACGTCGAAGCTCACGCGGTGCGTGGCGCGCACGACGCGCTCGGGCGTGCGGTACTCGAGGCTGACGTTGTCGACCTGAAGCAGCGGCGCAAGGTCCTGACGATGGTCTTGCTCCCTCCCCTCCCGGGGGAGGGCCGGGGTGGGGGCCAGCAGCGCCTGCTTCGCCACGGCGATGCCCGTCCCTGCCCCGACGTCTCCCCAGAGGGGGAAGCCGTCAAACGCCGATCGCGCCTTCGCCGTGGTCATCAGTTCCCCGAAGCCGTGTGCGGGTCGTCGAAGAAATAGTCCTTCACCGACGCCGGCTTGTTCTTGATGGCGCCCACGCGGTGCATGAACTCCGCGAACACGTAGGTGTTCTGCGGCGCGGTCTTGAACTGCACCTCCGGATTCCTGATGATCTTCAGGAGCAGTTCGCGGTCGAGCTTCGCGTTGCTCACCTTCAGGTAGATGTCGGCCGCCTTTTCGGGGTTGGCCGTGACGAACTTCGCCGCCTCGTCGAGCGCATCGACGAATGCCTTGTAGGTCTTCGGGTTCTCGTTTCGGAACTTCTCGGTGGCGTACAGCACCGTGGCCGACGACGGCCCGCCCAGCACCTGGTACGAATTGAGCACGATGCGCGCGTTCGGGTTGCCAGCGAGTTCCTGCTCCTGGAACGGCGGATTGCCGAAGTGCCCCGTGATCTCGGTGCCGCCCTTGATGATGGCCGCGGCCGCATCGGGGTGCGGCAGCGCCACGCTGATCTTGTCGAGCCGGTTGAACTCCTTGTCGCCCCACAGCTTGGCCGACGCGATCTGCAGCACCCGCGACTGCACCGAAACGCCCACCGCCGGCAGCGCGATGCGGTCCTTGTCCGTGAAGTCGGCGATCGACTTCACGTTCGGGTTGTTGCTCACCAGGTAGTACGGGAAGTTGCCCAGCGAAGCCACGCCCTTCACATTCTGCCGGCCCTTGGTGCGGTCCCACAGCGTGAGCAACGGTCCCACGCCGGCACCCGCGATCTCGATGTTCCCCGACAGCAGCGCGTCGTTCACCGCCGAGCCGCCCGAGAGCTTGACCCACTCCACCTTCGCATCGACACCCGCCGCCTTCGCGTGCTTCTCGATCAGCTTCTGCTCCTGCGCCACGTTGAGCAGCAGGTAGACGATGCCGAACTGCTCGGCGATGCGGATCTGCCCTTCGGCATGCGCGGCCAGGCTGCCGGCGAGAAGGCCGAGGCCCGTGACGAGCGCGGCGGCCCTGCGTGTGAAGCGATTCATTGAAAACGTCCGAAGAAAGAAGGAAGAGAGAAGGAAATCAGAACGGCGTGTCGCCCACGACCGTGGTGCGATTCAAGCGGCGGCGCAGGTGGTCGGGCGTACCGGCCGCCAGGTGCATCAGCGAGCGGTTGTCCCAGAACACGAGGTCGTGCGGCGCCCACGCGTGGCGGTACACGAACTCGGGCTTCACGCTGTGCCCGAACAGCTCGGCCAGCAGCGCATCGCTCTCGTCCTGCGGCAGCCCGACGATGCGCGTCGTGAAATGCTCGCTGACGAACAGCGCCTTGCGCCCCGTCTCCGGGTGCGTGCGCACCACCGGCTGCACCGCGGGCGCGACCTTGTCGATCTGCGCCTGCGAGAGCTTCGGACGCCATGGGTTCTTCGCGCGCAGCTCCTCGTACTTCGCAAGGTAGCTGTGCTCCGCCTTCAGCGGAAGGAGGCGTTGCTGCAGTTCAGGGCTCAGCGCTTCCCACGCCAGATGCTGGTCCGCGAACAGCGTGTCGCCGCCTTCGCTCGGCAGCTCTTGCGCGTGCAGCAGCGAACCCAGGCTGGGCTTGGGCTTGTACGAAATGTCGGAGTGCCAGTACACCCCCGCATCGCCCAGACCGATCGGCTCGCCGTTCTCCTTGATGTTCGAGACGATCAGGATCTCGGGATGGTCCTTCAGCTGGAACTGGTGCAGCACATGGATCTCGAGCGGCCCGAAGCGGCGGCTGAACTCGATGTGCTGCGCGGGCGTGATGCGCTGGTCGCGAAAGACAAGCACGTGGTGGTCGAGGTGCGCGCGGTGGATGCGTTCGAAGTCGGCGGCATTGATCGGCTCGGCGATGTCGAGCCCGACGATCTCGGCGCCGACCGGGGCATCGAAAGGCCGCACCTCGAAGTGCTGCGCCGGGGCATCTGCAATCGTGGTTGCGCGGGAAAGAACGGCAGTCATGCCGCGAATGTAGGAGCGAGCTCTTCGTTCCCCAACGAAGTCTTTGTTGCTTGCTTATGACTGGAGTGTTCTTGGCGCTGCGGTGGGTTGTTGAGGTTGCTGTGTTTTCTTGAGGCTGCTGGCCGGGTCTCGGCCCGGCGGCCGACCTACTTTTCTTTGCTTCGCCAAAGAAACGTAGGCAAAAGAAAGGCGACCCTGCTGTCTGCGTCCCTCCGCTTCGCTGCGGGCAACCTGCGGTGCTCACGTTTCGCGGGGTCTCGCCCAAACTCGCTTCGCTCAAACAAGGGCGAGCCCTGATCCGCGAAACGCTGCGCTCCTCGGCGCATACAGAAGGGATGGGGGAACCGGACTCGCCATCGCTTCGCTCGGCTTCCAACGCCGCACGGGCCTTCGCTTCGCTCGGCCTGGCGCTCTCCTCCCGAAGGAGGAGGAAAAGCCCCAGAACAATCAAGGGCCGAGCAAAGCGACGGCCCGCTCCGGCCCGAGCGCAGCGATGGGCCGTCCCCGCCCCCTCCCCTCTGGCTGCGCCGAGGAGCGCAGCGTTTCGCGGATCAGGGCTCGCAGCTGTTTGAGCGCAACGCAGTGGAGCGAGTTCTGCGAGACCCCGCGAAACGCGAGCACCGCAGGTTGCCCCGGAGCGCAGCGAAGGGGTCGCAGACAGTGGGGTCGCCTTTTCTTTGCTTACTTTCTTTTGGCGAAGCAAAAGAAAGTAAGTCGCCCGCCGGGGCGAGACCCGGCCCCGGGAAACAACCCCTCAGAGGGTGTGACTCCGATCCCCCTCAGCAAACCCGACAGCGTCCCAAGGTTCACCAACAGCAAACCCCACCACCTTGAACAACTCCCCCATCTCATGCTCATGAATCAACCGAGCCGCCATCCCCCGCTGCGCCACAGACCCAAGTTCCATCCGCCCCAGGATCCCGCAGTTCAGAAGAAACCGAGCCTGGCTCGTATAGCCAAGCACAGAAAGCCCCGCCTCCTGCCCCGCCACGGCAATCCCGGTGAAGTCGACATGCGCCGTGATGTCCTTGTACCCGACCTCCGACAGCGGATCGCCATCCGCCTGGTGCCCCCGATGGCACATCACCGTCCCCATGTGCCGTTGCGGGTGGTAGTACTCGCCTTCGGGAAATCCGTAGTCGATGAGAAAAGCCGCCCCCTTCTGAAGCCGGTCCGCCAGCGTCGCGATGAAGGCCTGCGCCTGCGGATGCACCTCGGTCAGGTAGTCGTGCGCCCCCGGCACCTCGACCGGCGGCCGCAGCTCGGTCGGCCGGTCCGCCCAGGTCCAGCCGTCACCCGCCGGATTGCGCACCACCCCGCGCTCGAACCACTGCCCCTTCACGCGCGCCAGCAACTGCACCGGCATCGCGTCGAGCACTTCGTTGCCCACCACCACGCCCTGCATCGCCTCGGGCAGCTCGCCCAACCATTCGACGCGCCCCGCATACCCCGCGAGCGCCTGCTGCTGCCGCTCGCGCAAGGTGCCCGACAGGTCGACGATGCGGTAGCGCACGTCGCTGCGGCCCATCTCGCCCAGCGCATGCAGCAGCTGCACCGCGAGCGCGCCCGAGCCGGCGCCGAACTCCCAGACGGTGTCGGTGCCGGTCTTCTCCAGCGCCTCCAGCACCTGCACCGCGAGCGTGTGGCCGAACATCGGCGTCAGCTCGGGCGCGGTCACGAAGTCGCTGCCGGAAGACGGCATGTGGCCGAACTTGGCCGAGGTGTTGGCGTAGTAGCCGAGGCCCGGCGCATACAGGGCCAGGGCCATGAAGCGGTCGAAGCCGATCCACCCGCCCGCGCGCTCGACGGAGCGGGCAATCAGATGGTCGAGGGCGATGGGTAAACTGTTCGTCATTGGGGTCGTCACGGCGCCATTGTCCTCTTCCCCCTGTCTCTCCCCGCTTTCTTCCTTCGCATGAGCGCCACTCCACCCTCCTCCGATCGCCGCCGCACCGTCCTCGTCACGGGCGCGGGCCGCCGGCTGGGCCGCGACATCGCGCTGGCGCTCGCGGCAGGCGGCTGGCAGGTCGCGGTGCACTACCGCAGCTCGCGCGCCGAGGCCGAGCAGACCGTGGCCGACTGCGCCGCGCGCTCGGGCGACTCGGCCCTGTTCGAGGCCGACCTTGCCGACGAGCAGGCCACCCGCGCGCTGCTGCCGCGCGTGGCGGCGCGCTTTCGCGCGGTCGATGCGGTGGTGCACAGCGCTGCCCTCTTCGAACACGACGACGCCGCCAGCTTCAGCTACGCGCTCATGGAACGCCACGCGCGCAGCAACACGGGCGCGGCCATCCTGCTGGCGCAGGCGCTGCACGACCACCTGGCGCGGCGCGATGCGCAGGGCGCCGTGGTGCACCTGCTCGACCAGAAGCTGTGGAACCCGAACCCCGACTTCCTGAGCTACACGCTCTCCAAGGCGGCCCTCGAAGCCGCGACGCCGATGCTGGCGCTGGCGCTCGCGCCGCGCGTGCGCGTGGTGGGCGTGGCGCCGGGCCTCACGCTGGCCAGCCATATGCTCGACGACGACAAGTTCGCGCAGCTGCACAAGCTGTCGCCGCTGGGCCGCTCGTCCACGCCGGACGACGTGGCCGCCACCGTGAAGTTCGCGCTGGAGAACCGTTCGATCACCGGCACCACGCTGCTCGTCGACGGCGGCCAGCATCTCATGAAATTCGAGCGCGATTTCTCGCTCATGTGAGCACCACCACCATGTCCAACAACACGCACGGCCACCAGACACTCACCCTCCAGGGCCTGCGCTTCGACGCCAACCTGGGCATCCTCGATCAGGAAAAGACCGCGCCGCAGCCGATCCTGGTCGACGCGGAACTCAACCTCGGCCCGCAGCCGCTGCTGCCGCAGGACGACGACATCTTCCACGTGCTCGACTACCGCAAGGTGCGCCGCATCATCATCGACGAGTGCACCGCCGAGCACGTCAACCTGCTCGAAAGCATGATCGGCAAGCTCGCCCAGCGCCTGCTGCAGCTGCCCGGCGTGCGGGGCGTGCGCGTGAAGATCGCCAAGCTCGAGATCTTCGACGACTGCGAAGTCGCGATCCGCATCGAAGCCGGCGAGTGGTGAGGCGCAGCCGCCTCAGGCCGCCGAGCCGCAAGTTGCCGCAGGCCTGCTGACCGCCGCCGGCCACAAACGCACGGCCAGTGCTCCCAGGCCCGAGGCCACGCCCAGCCCGGCGACCGCCGGCCAGCCCCATTGCGCCAGCAGCAGCGCGCCGATCGCCGAGCCCGTGGCCATGCCGATGAACACGCCCGTGAAGAACACCGCGTTGAGCCGGCTGCGCGCACCCGGATCGATGCCGTAGACCACCGTCTGGTGCGCGATCAGCGCGGCCTGCAGTCCGAAGTCGAAGCCGATGGCACTGACCACGATCAGGCCCAGCCGCGCCGCGGGCGCCATCCACGGCGCGAACAGCATCGCCGCGAACGACACGGCCACCAGCGCCGCACCCAGGCGGATCACCCGCTCGGGCCCGCGCCGGTCAGCCAGGCGCCCGGCCAGCGGTGCGGCCAGCGCGCCCGCCGCACCGGCCAGCCCGAAGGCACCGGCCGCCGCGCTGCCGAGATGGAACGGCGCACCGTGCAGCATCACGGCCAGCGTCGACCAGAAGGCGCTGAAGCCCACCGACAGCAGCGCCTGCGCGAAGGTCGCACGGCGCAGCGCACCATGGCGTTGCCACAGCTTCGCCAAGGAGCCCAGCAGCGCGCCGTAGCCCAGTTGCGTGGTCGGCTGCAGGCGCGGCAGGCCGCGTGCCACGGCCGCGCCGATGAAAGCGATGCTGGCCGCCGCGACGACGAACATCGCGCGCCAGCCGAAATGCTCGGCCACGAAACCACTGAGCACGCGCGACAGCAGGATGCCCAGCAGCAGCCCGGTCATCACCGTGCCGACGGTGCGGCCCCGGTGCGCCTCGGGCGCCAGCGTGGCGGCGGCCGGCACCACGTCCTGCGCGAGCGTGGCCGTGAGGCCGATCACGAGGCTGGCCGCCAGCAGCGGCGCGACGGAGGACGAGAACGCGGCCCCCAGCAGCGCCAGCACCAGCACGGCGGCCTTCGCGAGGATGATGCGGCGGCGGTCGAAGCGGTCGCCCAGCGGCGCTAGCAGCAGGATGCCGAGCGCGTAGCCAAGCTGCGTGAGCGTGGGCACGAAGCCCACGGCGCGCGCCGACGCGCCGATGTCCGGCCCCAGCACGCCCAGCATCGGCTGGCTGTAGTAGAGCGCCGCGACGCCGAAGCCCGCGCTGGCAGCCAGCATCAGGATCAGCGAGGCCGGCAGTCGCTCATGCGTCAATGGCATGGAATTCATAGCGTTAACCCGTAGATTCAATCGGAAGGGCTGGAGTGTGCAGGGCGCCTTTCCTTGAAGGTAGTCCCTTCACTGGAACAACTGATATACGCTTCACGCATGACCAATCGGCCCGCCCCACCCGCTTCCGCCGACCGCATCGAGTGGATGCAGACCTTCGTGCGCATCGTCGAGGCCGGCAGCCTCTCGGCCGCGGCCGCGCAGATGGGCACGACGCAGCCCACCGTGAGCCGGCGCCTGCAGGCGCTGGAGCGCGCGCTGGGCGTGCGGCTGCTGCAGCGCTCGACCCACGCGATGAAGCTCACCGAGGATGGCGAGCGCTGCTTCGACCGCGCCAAGGACCTGATCGTGGGCTGGAACGCCTTCGAGGCCGAGGCGCGCGGCGCCGAAGACCGGCCCGAGGGGCGGCTGCGCGTGGTGGCGCCGCATGTCTTCGGGCAGCAATTGCTGGTCGGCCCGCTGGCCGCCTACCTGCACCGCTACCCCCAGATGAGCGTCGAATGGCTGCTGCACGACGGCCCGCAGGACCGCACGCCCGACTTCATCGCCGAGGGCGTGGACTGCGCCATCCGCGTCGGCGAGGTGACCGACCCGGCCCTGGTCGCGATCCGTCTGTCCGAGGTGCCGCGCATCGTGATCGGCGCGCCCTCGCTGTTCCAGGACGCGCCGCTGCCCGTGCATGCGCGCGACCTCGAAGCCCTGCCCTGGCTGTCCGCGCGCAATTTCTACCGCACCGAGGTCGTGCTGGCGCACGAGGCCACCGGCGAGACGCACCGCGTGCCGATCCGCCCGCGCATGACCACCGACAGCCACTACGCATTGCGCAGCGCGGCCATGCTGGGCGTGGGCATCGGCGTGCTCTCGGCCTGGATGCTGGCCGAAGACCTTGCCGCCGGGCGCCTGCTGCACCTGGCGCCGCAGTGGCAGGCGGCGCCCGCGCCGGTGTACCTCGCGTACCCGTACGCGCGCTTCTATCCCGCGAAGCTGCGGCGCTTCGTGGAAGCGATGCGCACCGCTTTCCCCGCCGGCCAGCCGGCCTGAAACGGGGCGGATGGCGGGTGAAATGGGGATCGGGGACAATCACCCCCTTCCCCCGACTCCCCAAGCAGCCTGCCCATGAACGCCGTCTGGATCGACGAGGCGCCCGCCGCCGCCGACGCCGCCCCCGCCAATTCCCTGAAGATCGAGCGCGAAACGCACAAGCTCGAGAAGCGCCTGTGCCGCCAGGTGGGCCAGGCCATCGTCGACTACAACATGATCGAAGAGGGCGACAAGGTCATGGTGTGCGTCTCGGGCGGCAAGGATATTGGACTGCGGCCTTGATCTGGTGGCTTTGACTTGCTAACCGCTTGATCTGATTGCAGTTTTTCCGTTAAGGCCAGGAAAAAAGGCGGTGAAGCGCGACAATCGCCGCCTGTATTGCGGAACAGATCCCGAAGTGGAAGGATTTGGCTGTGTTTGAAAGCTAATCCATATTGTCTGCATGCGATCTCGGTGAGGGCCGTGCCGTCGTGATCGCACAGACCTTTCTCCGCGAAGCGCCCTATGACTGAGAGACGACCTGCCACGAGGCTACGCCCCTCGTCTCATTGATTCAGCGGGAATCACAACCGTCGCCGCTTGCCGCAGTAAGGTAGTCAAGCAGTTTTCAGCGACGGCAGCAAAGCAGGCTTCGCATTTCATTCTGCTGCGGAAGGGTGAATTCAGTGGAAGTCCCTGCTCAGGGCACGCGAGTCGTTCCACCACAGCGCGGCCGAGGCCAGCCCCAGGAGCATGCAGCGCTGTAGCGCCAGATTGATACTCTGGTCGGTCGCTAGGAGCGCCGAACCACCGGCGAAACGAGCAGCGAAACGTCGACATCCAGTGCAGTTGCAAGGCGCTCGAGATTGTCGATGGAGATATTCCTCTCCTCCCTCTCGACTGCCCCTACAAACGTCCGATGAAGCCCGGCAGCCTCTGCAAGCTGCTCCTGGGAGATGCGGCGTTCCGCGCGGATGACACGTAGATGGAACGCCACCCTTTGCCTTGCACTTTGCGTTCTTGGTTGAGGTTGGCCCATCCACCAAGAATTGCCTGTCTGGCATTTTTTATCGACAGCGCTAAGATAGCGATTTGATGTGTTTGAGTAGCAAATCAGCTATCCGAGGCGCAGTGAGTAATGTTCGTACGCCTTGATGAACTGTTTGAGTATCAGATCAGCAAGGCATCCGCGACCAAGCTTCACATAGGACTACCAACCTATAGGGCTCATTTTTATGTTTGTGACGATGGATTCGCATGAGGTGAGGATCTCTTCCATGCTGGCCGGTCCCGGTGTGAGATGCTGGAGAGCGGTCAAGTTGAACTTGTCGATCCCCTTCTTCTTCCCGACCTGGGTGGTGCAAGAAGACGACCTCGAGGTCCCGGAGCGAGCTCTGCTGATCTATGAGAGCGACTTCCTCGATCTCTTCGAGAGCGTGGGGCCGCAGTCACTGCGACACCTTCAGTATCTGGCGCCAATGGAGAGCGATCGTGATCGCTGGCAAATTCGGGACATTCGAAAGATCTGGTCGGCAACCAGCGGCGACGCCGATCAAGTCGAACATCTGGTCCTCGAAGATGAGAGCGGAGCGCAGTTCACACACTACTACATGGGCACTTCGTTCAGCATTCGGCATCAGATCTGGCCGGTCAACTGAGCATGGAAATCCCGCTCCTGCTATCCCTCGCTGTCGTCTTGGTTCTTTTCTACTGGGTCTGGATCGCGTCCCCGCGTTCTATCCAGACCGGGCGCGAGCAGTTGCTCCGGGTGCAAAGCCAGGCATCCGGTGCGACCTTCTTCCCGGTCGATCCGCGCCGCATGCTGGGCGATTGGGATGAAACCTGCATCCTGTTCGATCCGGATGCGCGCAAGGCCTGCATCGTCAGCTGCGGAAAGAAAGCCCGGACGGTCGACTTCGAGTACTTCAACACTTGGCAACTCAAGTGGACCGAATACCCCGGAAACCCGGTGCTTCGCTTTCAGCGCGTGCACTTCCTCTTCGAGACCAGTGACTTCGACCGCCCGACGATCCGCGTCGCCGTGCTCTCCAGGTCCGATGGTGAGGCCTGGAACGCCAAGCTCTCGATCCTGATGCCCTGAATACGCTGCTGTGGTCGAGCTATGAGTGACATCCAGTCATCTATCCGCACGATCCAGCAAGTGCTGGCTGCCGCGACTGCGGTCTCGGGTGGGGACCTCGAGGCGGCCATCCTCTGGTACAGGAACGAGCCACTCGCGCTGTTTGATTGCAGGACCGCCGAGTCGCTGGTAGCCGAGGGGCGAGCCGCCGATGTGCTCCATCTCCTTGAGTCCTTCCAGGCGGGGTTTATTGGGTGATGAGGCCCTGCACTTGCCGTCTACCCATGGCAGAAGCGACGCTGATCCAGGATGCCGTTGGCCGCACGGGTGATTCCAGCGATTTGCTGTTCCTGGATATCGACGGTGTTCTTCATCCTGTCGGCGTGGACTACTCGTTCAGCAGCAGGTTCTTCAGCCATTTGCCGCGCCTGGAGGAGATCCTTCGTGAGTTCACGTCTGTGGATGTCGTCATCTCGTCGGATTGGCGACGAGCCGAAAGCATCGAGCAGTTGCAGCGCTATTTCAGTGCTGACATCCAGCATCGGATCATCGGAGCGACGCCGCAGATTGACCCCCATGTAGTGGTCCACCACCGGCGCCAGTTGGAAATCCAGGCCTGGCTCGATGGGAATGGCCGCAGCGACGCGGAATGGGTCGCACTTGACGATTGGCCCTCGAACTTCGAAGCGGGCTTCGCGCGGCTCGTCCTCACCGATCCCAAGCTTGCATTCGATCAAGACAGCTTCCAGGAACTGCGCTCGCACTTCCTGCGGTTTGTGGCCGGCCGATGCTTCGTCGCCACTTCGGCGCACATGAAATGAAACCTCTCACCCCGTCAGGCCCCCATGCGCGACCCGAGCACGAGCAGTCAGCGCCAAAGCTGATGTTCTTCGGCGACCCCCATGGCGACCTCGAGCCCGTGATCGCTGCGGTCGAGCGCTTCCGGCCTGAGGCGATCATCCTGCTAGGCGACATCCAGGCGCGCCAGCCCCTGCACATCGAATTGCGACCGATCTTGAATATCACCGAGGTCGCATGGATCCCAGGCAATCACGACACTGATTCGAATGGTGATTTCGATCACCTGTTTGGATCCGAACTCTCAGATCGCAACCTGCACGGGCGCATCGTAGAGATCGCCGGGTACAAGGTCGCGGGCCTGGGTGGCATCTTCCGCAGCAAGATCTGGGATCCGCGGCGGCCGATCGAAGAGGCGGCGTTCCAATCGAGCGACGCCATGCGCCGCACCATGAAGCGCGAGGAACGGTGGCGCGACGGCATCTCCCGCAAGCACCGGTCCTCAATCTTCCCGGATGAGTACCAGCGGTTGCTGCGGAGCGGACCCGCCGACATCCTGGTGACGCACGAGGCGCCGTCGGCTCACCCGCACGGCTGGCAGGTGATCGACGAGCTCGCCGAGAAGCTCGGCGTCCAGCTGGTGGTTCACGGCCACCACCACCGGTGCATCGACTATGTCGGGGAGGGCTTGATGACCACCGCGGCGCCGTTCCGGGCCTTCGGCGTCGACATGGGCTCGCACCTGGCGTGGCCGCGGAGTCCCCAGGAAGCAGCTGGGTTGGAAAGCCCGCCACAAGACTTACTGAATCTCGCGACCCAAGTGTTCGGCGGAGCAACCGAAGCCTGGTTAAACAAGCCGCACGAACTGCTCGATGGTCAAACGCCGGCGGCGTTCGCGGCCGGGGGTGGCTCTGACAAGGTGCGGTCGATCCTCAACGCGATTCAACACGGCGGTGTCGTATGAGGGCTGGTGGATATGGGCCAGGAGATTCGGGGTGATCCTGTTCCTCGACTTCGACGGTGTGCTGCATCCAGAGGGGGAAGATCACGTCCTCAACGGCAGCGCCGACTTCTGCTTCCTGCCGCGCCTGGAGGCGTTGTTGCGCCAGTTCCCGTTCGTGAAGATCGTGATCAGTTCGTCCTGGCGTGAGCACCTGCTCAACAAGACGCTGCTGAAGCCGTTCTCCAGCGACATCCGGACTCGCATCGTTGGCGTTATCCCTCCTTCGGGCTTTGGCCTTCAGCCGCCGTACAGGAATCGTGAAAGAGAAATCCTCGCCTGGCTCCAGCTTCACGATGCGGTCGACGAGCCCTGGGTTGCGCTCGATGATGCCTACTGGCAGTTCGACCACTGCAAGGACCGCTTGGTGCTGTGCGGCTCGTTCGTCGGCTTCGACGACAAGGCCAGTGCCGAGCTTCGCGCTCGCTTTGAAGGGGCATCTTGATGAAAGTGCTGATTCTTTCCGACCTTCACCTCGAGTTCGCCCCCTTCGAGCCGGTACCTGATCTCGAATTCGATGTTGTCATCCTCGCCGGTGACATTCACTCGCCTGCGAAGCGTGCCGTCCAGTGGGCGGCGGATCGCTTTCGCGGCAAGCCCGTGATTTACCTCCTGGGCAATCACGAGTACTTCGATGGTCGCCTGGACACGACACTGGCCGAGGCGCACCGCGAAGCCGAAGGCAGCAATGTCCATCTGCTCGATGGTGACGAGTTGGTGATCGATGGCGTACGCTTCCTTGGCGCAACGCTGTGGACCGACTTCGCGCTCGCCATCGAGACGCCTGAAGGTCTGGTCAGCGATGCCGGACGCGCAATGAAGATGGCGACCAATCTGCTGAACGACTATGCGCTGATCCGCACGTTCGACGAGTCGGCGGAACCCGATACCTGGCGCTACAAGCAAGGAAGAAAGCTCCAGGCGGCGGACACGCTTCGGATTCATCAGGTGCAGCGAGCATGGCTGCGCGAGAAGCTCGCGGAGCCGTTCTCCGGACCGACGGTGGTGGTGACGCACCATGCACCGCACCGCGGTTCACTTGCGCAGCGCTACGCCGATGACTGGGCCTCAGGCGCCTTCGTCAACGAGCTTCCAGAGGCAATCTTTGAGGTACCCGTGCTCTTCGTCCACGGCCACACGCATCAGTCGTTCGACTATCGAGTCCGCTCTTGCCGGGTCGTATGCAACCCGCGCGGCTACGTGAACTGGAGCGGCAGGATCGAAAATAAGGCATTCGATCCGGGTCTGGTCATAGACGTGAACTCTTCCGCCACTTAAGCAGCTCATGGAACTCCTCACACGCTTTGACCGAACGTCGCAGATCCGTTTGAAATGTCCGGCCAGCGCAGCGACGTGGATGACCGCTTTGTTCTGCGCGGCACAATGCGTCCATGCCAAATATCGCCTCGATACTCAAAGCCGAAATCTCCCGCGTTGCTCGCAAAGAAGTGCGCGCTGAGATAGAAACGCTCAAGAAGGCATCCGCCGCCCATCGGTCTTCGATTGCTGAGCTACGCCGCCAAGTGGATGCGCTCGAGAAGGAACTGCGTCGGGTTGAGAAGAGTTCGAGGCGCCCCACCAGCGCAGTTGCTTCGAACAATGAAGCGACAGCAGGCACGAAACGCCGATTCAGCGCAGCCAGATTGGCGGCACATCGCGTGAAGCTTGGGCTGTCCGCAGCGATCTATGGGCAACTGGTCGGCGTGTCCGGGCAGACGATTTACCACTGGGAGCAAGGCAAGGCACGTCCGCGGGTGGCGCAACTCGAAAAACTTGCAGCAGTGCGAGATCTCGGCGCTGGCGAGATTGCAGAGCGCCTGACCACGCGGTAGTCAGAGCTTTTCGCAGATCAGCGAGGGATCGCACAGCGAAGTCAGCTCACCGATGTAAGAGGCGAGCGCCTCCCGGACCGAAGCCTCCCCTGCGTCGCAGCGACTCCCCATGATGATGTTCACGGCAACGTCGATCTTCTTCCAAGGACACACCTTGGATCGAAGCACGTCCAATCCCCATTGGTTCAGCCCTGCTTCGATGATTCGTTCCACGCAGATCACTCGGCCATGAAACGGTTCACGTGCTTCAGGCGGTAGCGCTGCGAGTGCGCGCAGCGCCCGCTTGTCTCCGGTCAGCAGCCGTGTATCCGGCGCTGCGACGAGCGATGCGAGCAGCACCGCCTCGCCAGCGTCGATGCCCAACACGTTTTCGAAATCTCCCAGGCTTTGACTCGCAGGCTCGATCGGCGCCTGCATCAAGGCGATAGCTTCGAGCACACGGTCGGCCGCCTCGACCGCGTGGAACACCCGTCCGTCAAGCTTGCTCTTTGCCTTGATGGCCCGGTACTTCGACGAGGCGAGCGTGGTGCACTCTTGCAGCGGGATACCCATCAACGACGGGATCTCCTCGAGAAGCCCCCAGTGCGCCAGCTTGCACAGCGCGTCGACGTCGATCAGCAGACGCACGCCTCAGTTCGCTCCATCCCAGCCGGTGATCTGCGACACGAGGTCTTGCAGGTCGTCGGCGACGCGGCTGAGATCCAGGTGCGAGCGCAGTTGCTGCAGCAGCGCCCCCTCTGGATCCAGGTCTTCACTGAGGAAGTTCAGCGCCGTCAACGCGGTGGGCCAACGCTTCGTGAGAAAGGCATATCTCAGAACGAAGTGTCCAGCCTCGATACCCACAGCGCCAGCAGCGCCGCGGGCCAGTACCGCGATATCCACGGGCGCGGCCAGCGCTGGCCACTTGGTCACATGCGCCGTCACCTCGTCGCCGCCCAACGTCTGGAGCGCGAAGCTGTCCGCTTCTGCTTCCTGGCCGTCTGTCGACAGCTCGGTTGCATACGTGCTCGTCTCCTGAAGCGATACATCGATGATGGAAGATCCGGGGCGCAGATGCCCCAGTGCGATGTGTCCGATTTCATGCGCCAGGATGAAGCTCAGCCAGGCCCGCGACGACTTCTTCTTCGCGATCACGATGGCCGGACGTCCGCCCAGCTGCAGCGCGGCTCCATCCATCTTGCGCACGCCCACAGGCAGGTGTGGCAAGGGAATGACCGGGATTCCGTGGGCCCAGCACAGGTCCAGAAGGGCACTGAAACCGAACTGACCAGCGCGACCGCGCATGGCCAGTGCGCGCAACTCACTTGGATTTTGGGGCAGCGGAACGTACGGGATCGGCAAGGCGGCCAGCACTGCCTGTGCGAGAGATGACGCAATGAAGCTGGCGGCCGACAGTGAAGACGCCTCGATGTTGACCGAGTGCTTATAGGCAACGCTGGCCATGGCGCCCTTGGGAACGATCTGCCCCAGCAGCAGCGGCTGAAGCTCGACGCTCAGCCGCCTGCTGATGTGCATCGCCAACTCCGCCGCGCCGCCGCGCTCCTTCTCCAGTGCAGGATCCCACCAGTCAGGCAGAAGCCGACGCACTTGCGCGCGCGTCAGGCCGATCGCCGACACGGCTTGGTAGATGGTCTTGGCATCCGGATGGGTCACTGCATGTTCCTGGTTGCCGTCGATGGCGCGTTCTTCAGGACGGGGCCTAACGCCTCGATCAATCGGGCGAGCAAGTCGGCCGTCTCCGGTCGCCCGTCCCAGACACGCTCGAGCGCGTCTCGCACACGAGGATTATCGAGCACACCGCCTATCTCGGTTATGCCATTTTCGAAATCAATATTTGCATAATCCAACAGCGGCCGAATGGCTGCCGTTACGGACTTCGTCCGCCCACTCAAAAATCGGCTCACTGTAGGCTGGCCTACACCTGCAGCCTGAGAAAGTGCATTCACAGAGATACTGTGCCGCTTCAGGTACAGCCTGAGTGCTTCTCGGGCCCGGACAGCTTCCAAGGTGGTGGGCTTTGCTGTTCTTGGCATAACTGCATTATATAATGCATAAAATGAGCACCCCCTCCATCACCGAGCGCGAGTTGCGCCAAGCAGTGCGTTCGCGACTGCTCGCGGACGCCACCAAGTCGGGGGGAAGGCTCTTCGAAGAGTTCGGGATCGAAGGTGGGGATGCACGAGTAGACCTCGCGCTGGTGGACACACAGCTCAGTGCTTTCGAGCTGAAGAGTGATCTCGATTCGTTCGCGCGCCTGCACAACCAGATTCATGCCTACAACCGCGTCTTCGACCGGGTGACGCTGGTCACGGGTCCGGTCTATTCCGAGGCCAGTCTGGCCTTGATGCCTGTATGGTGGGGCGTCTGGTCAGCCGCGCGTCGTACGGACGGTACGCTCTCGCTGCACGTGCTGCGCAAGCCGAAGGTCAATCCAGTACAGGAGCGTCTGAGCATGGCCATGCTGTTGTGGCGCGCCGAATGCATCAAAGCGCTGGCGTCGCATAGGGGCGAGTTGCCTCCCAAGCGGGCCACGAAGTTCGAGTTGCAAGAGATGCTCGCGCGGGAACTCAGCATGCGTACGCTGCGTGATGCTGTCACCGGTTTTCTTCGTGAACGGCAGTTGGGCTTCTTGCCGTCGACTTCGCTCGCGCCGGATGGCCCCTCGGATGCCGTTGCCTTCGCGCTGAACTGCTTGGCATAAGCCGTGGCGGCGTGCCCCGGCAACATGCGGCACACGCCCCGCGCACCGAAACCGCGGCATGGTGCATGCCTGGGAAATCCCGTAATCCAGTGTAAGTAATCGTGACGTACCCTCTAGACACAACGAGTCTGGAGGGACCAATGCCTGCGATATGGAAATACCTGCCCATCCTGAAATGGAAGCAGGGGGAACGGATCGCCTTGAGCAAGCTCACTGGTGCCCAGTGGGATGGAATGGTCCCGCTGATCGAAATCCTCCCCATCGACCCCAAGAAGGGGACGCTCTCCGAAATGCTGGTGCCTTACATCACCAAGATCGGGGGGCAAATGGCCAAATCGATTCCGGAGGGCACGCCAATCGCGATCGACATTCGGTACTTCATGCCTACCTACGCAAAACAGACCCAGGTGCTCACCTCGATCTGCAAGCGGCTCACGGCGCTGACCGGTCGTCAGATCATCCCGGTCATCACGGAGGCGATGGTTGCGCGTCCGGCAGACCTGCCGGACCTCGCCAAGGCCTTCGAGGTCTTCGTGCTCCGGATCCAGACACACGGCGTGACCTCCGACCAGGTCAAGGATTTCGTGAAGGTCGTGGTCGGCGCGGGAATCGCCAAATCGCGGCTTCATGTGCTCGTGGATCAGTTTTCGATCGTGGGCGTCGACCCGGCAGCGTGCGCCGCTGCCGCGCGGCATTATCTTGACGAGGCGCTCGCGGCCGGATGCAGCAGCACCACGCTCGCCGGCGGCTCCTTTCCACTGAACCTCGTGGGCCGCAAGCAAGGGCTCCACGACATCGAGCGCGTTGAATGGAAAGCGTGGAAGGCATTGGTTGCCAAGCCTGCTTACGCGAAAGTTCTCTTCAGCGACTACACCGTAAGCAACCCAGCTCCAGCGCCTGACATCGACCCCACCATGATGAATCCGTCGGTGGCCATCCGCTATGCCAGCGACGGATTCTGGCGCCTGTTCAAGGCTGGCGGCTTCAAGAAAGGGAAGCAGGATCAATACAAGAACCTGTGCATCCTACTCAAAGGCGATCCCGTGTACTCAGGTGCCGCGTTCAGTTTCGGCGACGATTGCTACGACAAAGCATCCGTCGGCGTGCTCGGCAATGGCAACCCGACCAGTTGGCGGCGCGATGCCGCGAGTCACCACCTAGTGTTCACGTCGTCGGCCATGTGAGACAGCGGTACTGATCCTGCCGCCTCCATTTTCCCCAGTGCAGCACTCACGCTCGCACGCAACAGCGCAACGTGCAGTCTCACCCCCCTGCAAACCAACCTTCGAGGAACAGCATGCCCCAACTTACAAAAGCCGATTTGCACTACACGGACTACAGCTGGACGGCCGTTCCCGGAGACGATCCGACCCAAGTCAAGACAGATGCGGATCGGTTGAGCCGCAAGGAAGGTTACGAAGTCCTTGCCTACCTCAACTCGTTTGTCGGGCCGGAGAAGGTCGACCTGTCAAAGGCAACGCGGCTCATCATCGAATGGATCGTGCATGAAAAATTGCCGTCGAATGTTCAAGGAAGAACCAAGGTCACCGCGTGGATCGTTGAAAACTACGTCACCCTGAAACCCAGTTATCCACGGTAGTGAGGGTTTCTCGCGACGGCGTGTCCTCCGGCGCCGCCCCTCAAGATCCTGTGGCGGCTGCGACCTTGACCTTGCCGACCATGCCGGCTTGGTAGTGTCCTGCGATGAGACAGGCGAAATCAAATTCACCCGCACGGTTGAAGGTCCAGACGATCTCGCCGGTCTGGCCAGGCGCGACATGCGCCATGTAGGGTTCGCAATGCTCCATGCCTGGGAACTTCATCATGAGCGCGGCATGTTCGTCGAGTTCCTTCTTCGCGCCGATCACGAACTCGTGCATGACCTGTCCTTCATTGCGAATGGACAGCCGGACGGTCTCGCCTTGCTTGACCTGGATGCGATCAGGTGTGAAGCGCATGCTGTCGCTCATCTTGAATTCCAGCGTTCGCTTGGCCGCGCTCGCATCGCCCGCGATGCCCCAGCTCTTTTGTTCCTTGCGTACCGGTCCGCTCGATGCGTTGTGATCCTCGTCGCCGTGTGCAAGGGCCAGGCCCGAGAACGCCACGGTGCTGGCGAGCAGCAATGTCTTGATCGATTTCATGTGATTCCTTGGGGGTAGTTGGGCTTGTCTGAAATGGGCTCGACGATTTTTCGACCGTCAGTGCGCGAGGATCTTGGAGAGGAAGTCCTGTGCGCGCGGTGCCCGGCTCTCGGGACGCCCGAAGAACTCATCGCTCGAGCAGTCCTCAACGATGCGCCCCTGGTCCATGAAGATCACCCGGTCGCTGACCTGCCTGGCAAACCCCATCTCGTGGGTCACCACCATCATCGTCATGCCTTCGCGTGCGAGCTTCACCATGACGTCGAGCACCTCACCCACCATCTCCGGGTCGAGCGCCGAGGTCGGCTCGTCGAACAGCATGACGATCGGGTCCATCGACAGCGCCCGCGCGATCGCGACGCGCTGTTGCTGGCCACCGGAGAGCTGGCCCGGGAACTTGTCCTTGTGAGTCGACAAGCCCACACGATCGAGCATGCGCAGCCCGCGTTCGACTGCTTCGGCACGCGAGCGTTTGAGCACCTGAACTTGCGCCAGTACGAGGTTCTCCATCACGCTCAGGTGCGGGAAGAGCTCGAAGTGCTGGAACACCATGCCGACGCGGGAGCGCAACTTCGGTAGATCGGTCTTTGGATCGCAGACCTGGATGCCATTGACCGTGATGCTGCCGCGTTGAATGGGCGCAAGTGCGTTGACCGTCTTGATGAGCGTGGACTTGCCAGAGCCGGAAGGTCCGCAGACCACGACCACCTCGCCCTCACGAACATGGGTGCTGCAATCCGTGAGCACCGCGAACTGGCCGTACCACTTGGAAACGTCGTTGATTTCGATCATTGCGTTCATTCAGATCGCCGCTGCGGCCTTGCGCCGCTGCAGCCAGGTGACCCACCAGGCGCCCGCCGTGCACAGCACCAGGTAGACGACGGCGACCAGGATGTAGACCTCGACCACGCGGCCGTCGCGTTGTCCCACCTTGCTGGCGGCGCCCAGGAAGTCGTTCAGGCTGATCACGTAGACCAGAGAGGTGTCCTTGAGCAAGGCGATGGTCTGGTTGATGAGCGAGGGCGTCATGTTGCGAAACGCCTGTGGCAGGATCACGTGTCGCATGGCCTGCCATGGCGACATTCCCAGGGACTGGGCTGCCTGCATCTGGCCTGCGCGCACGCTGCCGATGCCGGCGCGGATGATCTCGCAGTAGTAGGCGGATTCCGCGAGCACGAACGCCACGAGCGCGGCATAGATCGGCCCGACGCTGAGGTTGGGGTCCCCGGTCACGCTGCGCAGCACCACCGGCATCAGGAAATAGATCCACAGGATCGTGAGGATCAGCGGGATCGAGCGAAACAGGTTCACATACCCCGCCACGAGAGCTGCCACCGGCCGGGGCGCGAAGATGCGGGTGATCGCCAGCAGCGTTCCAAGGCCGATCCCGGCGGCCATGGAGGCGGCGACCAGAAAGGCGGTCATCTGCAGGCCCTGCAGCAGATAGGGCCAGGCGCGCTGGAGGGAGACCCAATCGAAGTCGTAGCCCATCACGCGGCTCCCAGCAATCCAGGCACCCGAACCCGACGTTCGATGCGGCGCATGAGCACAATCACGCCGTAGGTGATCGCCATGTAGATGAACGTCGCCGCAATGAAGGCCTCGAACGGATGGGCGCTGAACTCACTGAGCTGGCGGGTCTGCCCGGTGAGCTCCATGAGCCCGATCGTGAGCGCGACGGCCGAGTTCTTGAAGACATTCAAGAAGTCCGAGGTCAGCGGCGGGATGACGATGCGCAGGGCCTGCGGCAGGACCACGTGCCGGTAAGCCGCCGTGGTTCCTAACCCGAGTGCCATGGCCGCCTGCTTCTGGCTGCGCGGCACCGATTCGATGCCCGCGCGCACCTGCTCGGCCGCCTTCGCCGCCGTGTACAGGGTGAGACCGACCAGCACGGTCAGGAATTGGTTCGCCGTCGGGTTCATCTGCTTGAGCGCATTGCCCCATTCGAGTGGCAACAGCTCCGGCACCACGAAGTACCAGAGAAACAGCTGCACAAGCAACGGCGTGTTGCGAAAACAGTGGATGTACACCGTCGACAGGTACCGTACAGCGCGGTTGGGCAACGTCCTGGCGACCCCGGCGATCAGACCAATGCCCAGTGCCAGTGTCCAGGCCAGCAAAGACAGCGCCACCGTCCACAATAGTCCGCGCAGCAGCATCATGCCGTACAGGCCCTCGCCTGTGACCGAGGGTTTGAAGAAGATCAGCCAATCCCAGCTGTAGTGCATCGTGAAGAGTGCTTGGATGGTTTGTGAGGACGATCGTCAAATGTGAGGCGCCAGCGGCTTACAGTGGCTGATCGTTTGGATGACGCAGGAGCTCCTGCATGTCGGGCGACATTGGGAAGTTGACCGTCACGCTGCCCTTCACCGCGATGGGCTTGAGGAAGTACTTCTCGTACAGCGCGGCAAACTCGCCGGAGCGCATCATTCCGGTGATCACGCCGTCGACCAGCTTCTTGAAGGCAACGTCTCCCTTGCGCAGCATGCAGCCATAGGCCTCCTTCTGCTGCGGTACACCGACCACCTCCCAGTCCGCCGGATTCCTGGCGCGGGCGATGTTGCTGAAGAGAATGATGTCGTCCTGTGTCGCGGCCACCGCGCGCCCCGTCTCCACGGTCAGGAAGTTCTCGTTGATGTCCTTGGCCAGGATGATGTTGATGCCCCACTTGTTCTTCTCGTTGAGCTGCCGCAGCATGCGCTCCGCGGTGGTGCCCGCACTGACCACGACGTTCTTGCCGACCAGGTCGGACCAGTGCTTGATGCCGGAGTTCTTGCGCACCAGCAGCCGCGCGCCCACGACGAAGAAGGTCGTCGAGAACGACACCTGGTTCTGCCGCTCTGCGTTGTTCGTCGTCGAGCTGCACTCCAGGTCGACGGTCTGGTTGGCCACCAGCGGAATGCGCGTCTGCGGCGTGACTTCCAGGGTCTTGACCTCCAGCCGGGCGAGCTGCAGGTCCTTCTTCACCTGGGCGACCACGCGCTGCGAGATTTCCCAGGCGAAACCGGCCTGCTTGTTGTGGTCGTCCAGGTAGTTGAACGGGATCGAGGCGCCGCGCGTGGCCACGGTGATCGCCCCGGTGTCCTTGATCTTCTTGAGCGTGCCGTCCAGCGGCGATGCGGTCTGCGCGGCAACGCCGGCGCACAGCGCGAGGCCGGCGACGGCAAGGAAGGGACGAATCAAGGCAGAGTGAATGGTTGACTTGAGGGTCATCGCGGGCTCCAGTAGCGTGGATCAGAGGTTGAAACTCGTTTCGCAGGCGCTCAAGGCGCCCAGCAACTCGTCAAGCAGCGCCTGGGGGTCATCCAGGCCGATCGACAGGCGAATGACCGGGCCTTGGACGTCGCAGAAATTGCGTTTTGCGAGTTCTTCCGCGGGGTAGAACGCCGCGATGCTGCGCACGCCGCCCCAGCTCGCGCCGATCGAGAACAGCTTCAGATGCCCGAACAGTGCCCGGTAGGCGTCGTAGGGGCCGTCCACGAGCTGCAGCGACATTACGCAGCCGGACTGCTTGAAGTCACGCGCCCAGAGTGCATGGTCCGGCGCGCCGGGCAGCGCGGGAAAGAGCATCCGGCGCACCAGGCGGTGCGTCGCGAGTCGCTCGGCGATCAACTGTGCGCTGGTGGCCTGGCGCTCCATGCGCACCTGCATCGTGTCGAGACCTCGGGCGACCAGGAAGCAGTCCTCCGGGCTCACGGCCAGTCCCATCTGCGACTGCAGGCCGCGCAAGGACTTGTACAGGCCTTCGTCATTGGTCGCGATGCTGCCCATCAACACATCCGAATGGCCACCCATGTACTTGGTGCAGGCGTGAATGCACAGGTCGACCCCATGTGCCAAGGCCGCGAAGCCCAGTGGGCTGGCCCAGGTGTTGTCGATGGCCGTAAGTACACCGCGTGTGCGCGCCAAGGCGGTGATCGCCGGCACGTCTTCCACTTCCATCGTCACCGTGCCGGGAGACTCCAGCCAGATGAGGCGCGTGTTGGGACGCACGAGCCGTTCGATCTCCGCGCCAATGCGCGGCGGATAGAACTCGACCTCGATGCCGAGCGCCTGCAGCCGCTCGACGGCGAAGGACTTGGCCAGGCCGTAGGCGGCGTCGGTCATCAGCAGGTGATCACCCTTCTTTAGCAGTGCGAGCAGCGCACTGCAGATGGCTGCTTGTCCAGAAGGGAAGACGACACAGTGCGCAGCGCCGTCCAGTTCGGCGATGCGCGTCTCCAGGGCGCGCTGCGTCGGCGTGCCGGTCGTGCCATAGCTGAAGCCATCGGGCAGGCGGGTGCGGCGGTTGACGAAATCGTCGAGTGAATCGAAGACGACGGTGGAGGCACGCCACACCGGCGGGACCAGGCTGGCGAATGCGCCCCGAGGAGAGGTGTCGAGATTGGGGATGGGAGAGTTCACGATGGAAGACGGCGTTGTTCGTTGGAAGTGCGATCAATTGGCGGGTGCGGATTCGATGAGCTGCAACGCTTGCTTCATCTGGTCGACGGCCATGTTCTCGAGGTCGGTGTAGACCTTCATCTCCACCGTCAGGCGGGCGAAGGTTTCCTTGGCCGCAGCGATCTTGGCCGGGTCGTTGGTCTTGGGGTTGGCCAGTGCCGCTTCGAGGCGCTTGTACTCGCTGGTGAGAAAGGCCGGTTGTTCACCGATGGCGCGCAGGCCCGCGTTGGTCATCGAGCGGATACGCAGCACCATCTTCACGTCCGACTGCTCCATCTCGCCCTGCGCGCGCTCCAGCGCGAGCTTCGCGGCGAGCGCTTGCTGGCTGTCCGGCTTCTTGGTGGCGGCGATGGCTTGGAACTTGGCGATGTCGCCGGAAAAATCGTGTGCCCACGCAGGTGCTGCACATGCCAGGGCGGTCACTGCAAGAACTGTTTGAAGTTTCATGTCGCTTCTCCGGAAGGTGGCTGAAGACGCCAACTTTAGGACGACGGGGATAATCTGAATCGCGCTCGAAATTCTTTGTCCATAAACGGTTGTTATATGTTGCTCCGAGAAATTGAGGTGTTCCGTTCCGTGATGTCCGTGGGGTCTGCGAGCAAGGCCGCCGCGCTGCTGGGCGTCACGCAGCCCGCCATCAGCCAGTCGCTGCGCAGGCTCGAGGAAGCGGCCGGATTCCCGTTGTTTCGCCGGCTGCGAGGCCGCCTGCAGCCCACGCCCGAAGCGCAAGCCCTGCTGGTCGAGGTCGAGCGTGTCTTCGTGGGTCTGAGCAGCATCGAACACCGGATGCGCAGCCTCAAGCGCTTCGGCGTCAACACGCTGCGCATGGCGGTCTACCCGGCCTTCGGCCTGACCTTCGTCCCCCGCGTGCTGTCGCGGCTCGTGTCCGAGCGCCGCGATGCCGATGCCCGGCCCCAGATCTCGCTGCAGGTGCTCAGTTCGCGGGAGGTGCACGAAGCCGTGCTGGGGCGCCAGGTCGACTTCGGATTGATGGCCGACGAGATGCCGACGACCGGCCTGGAGCATTCCGAATTTGCGCGCTTCCCGGGCGTGGTGGTGATGCATGCGAAACACCGGCTGACCAAGGCCAGGACGATCCAGCCGCATCAGCTCGCGGAAGAGCCGTTCCTCGCGCTCAACCCCGAGGACGCGTCCAGGCGGCGCCTGGAGCGGGCATTGGCGGAGTGCAACGTCGGTTTGAGCGTGCTGGTCGAAACCCCCTACGCAGCAAGCGTGTGCGAAATGGCCCTGAGCGGCATGGGCATCGGCTTTGTCAATCCGGTCACCGCCATGGAGTACGCCCAACGTGGACTGGTCATCCGTCCACTGTCTCTGGAAGTCTCCTTCGCGGGGGTGCTGGTACTGCCCCCGGGACAGCCGCTGTCCGGCCTCGCCTCGCGAGTGCTTCAGCTCATGCGCATGCAACTGGCCGAAGACCAGAAGGCCCTCGCAAATCTTCTCAAACCCCGCGCCAAAGCTTGACCGCCAAGCCTCAGTGACGCTTCGTTCTCGTCCCGCAGCAACGAGGCTTTTGCGCCTCGGCGGCCAGGACCCCGTAGGCCTTGGCCACTGTCTCGCTGATCGGTGCATCGGCAGGGGCGCAGGCCTCGATGGCGCACAGCAAGTGCTCGGCAACCGCCCAGTTTCGCTGTCGCAGGGCCTCCTCGTAGATCTCCAGCAAGTGCAGCTCGAGTGGCTTGGGTCTCTTCATGGGAACTCCTTCGCGCGCAGCGAAGCCGCCCGGGCCGCAGGCCCCTAGGTCGATCTTTCGCCGACGTGGGACGCATGAACATCGCTCTTGGCTCCACGCAAGCGCAAGGCGTTGGTGATGACCGAGGCCGAACTCAGGCTCATCGCCAGCGCCGCGATCATTGGCGACAGCAGCCATCCCGTGAACGGGAACAGTACGCCTGCGGCCAGCGGCACGCCAAGGGCGTTGTAGAGAAAAGCGAAACCAAGGTTCTGCTTCATGTTGGCGATGGTCTGCTCGGAGATGACGCGCGCCTGCGCGATGCCTCGCAGATCGCCCTTGACCAGTGTCACCTGGGCGCTGTTCATGGCGACATCGGTGCCGGTGCCCATCGCCACGCCGACGCCGGCCTTGGCAAGCGCGGGGGCGTCGTTGATGCCGTCACCTGCCATCGCGACGACGCGGCCCTCGCGCTGCAGCTTGTCCACCAGCGCGAGCTTGTCCGCGGGCTTGACTTCTCCGTGCACCTCGTCAATGCCCAGCTTCGCAGCGACGGCCCGGGCCGTGGTCAGCCCGTCGCCTGTGGCCATGATGACCCGCATGCCCGAGGCCTTGAGTGCGGCCAGCGCCTCCATGGTGGTGGCCTTGATCGGGTCCGATACTGCAAGCAGGCCGGCCGGCTGGCCGTCCACCGCCAGGAACATGACACTCGCGCCCTCGGCTCGCATCGCCTCTGCCTGCGGCTTCAGGTCGTCGACCCGCACGCGCAGCTGTTCCATGAGCGCCGTGTTGCCGAGCGCCAGCTTCCTGCCGCCCACGCCGCCGCTCACGCCGATGCCGCTGCTGGATTCGAAACCGTCGGGCGTGTCCAGCGCCAGGTTGCGCTCGCGCGCCGCCCGCACGATGGCATCGGCCAGCGGGTGTTCGCTTCCCTGGTCCAGGCTGGCCGCAAGGCGCAGCACCTCATCTTCGGTGAAGCCTGGCGCGGGCACGGCCCGCTCGAACTGCGGCCGGCCTTCCGTGAGGGTGCCGGTCTTGTCGACGATGAGCGCATCGACCTTGCGGAAGTTCTCGATCGCCGCGGCATCGCGGAACAGCACGCCCTGCGTGGCCGCCTTGCCCGTGGCGACCATGATCGACATCGGCGTCGCGAGGCCGAGCGCACAGGGACATGCAATGATGAGCACCGCCACGGCATTGATGAGGCCGTAGACCCAGCTCGGCTGCGGTCCGAAGAATCCCCAAGCGAAGAATGTCAGCACCGCGATGCCGATGACGGTCATGACGAAGTAGCCGGCGACGTGATCGGCCATGCGTTGCATCGGCGCTCTGGAGCGTTGAGCCTGCGCGACCATTTGGACGATGCTCGCCAGAACGGTCTGCGAGCCGACCTTTTCCGACTGCATCACCAGGGCGCCGTTGGTGTTCAACGTCGCACCGATGAGCTTGTCGCCGACTCGCTTGGTCACGGGCAATGGCTCACCTGTCAGCATGGACTCGTCGACGGCGCTGCTGCCTTCGATCACCACGCCGTCCACGGGCACTTTTTCTCCCGGCCTGACGCGCAGCTTGTCTCCGACGTGCACATGGCCGATGGGGACGTCTTCCTCCGTGCCGTCGGCGCCGATCCGGCGTGCCGTCTTGGGCGCGAGACCCAGCAGAGATTTGATGGCTGCGGAGGTTTGCGAACGTGCCTTGAGCTCGAGGATCTGCCCCAGCAAGGTCAAAGAAATGATCACCGCGGCCGCTTCGAAATACACCGCCACGCGCCCCATCGAAACGAACGAGGCGGGAAATACGTGCGGCGCTACTGTGGCGACCACGCTGTAGATGAACGCGGCGGCTGTGCCCAGACCGATCAGGGTCCACATGTTCGGGCTGCGGTTCGCCACGGATTGCACCGCGCGCTCGAAGAACGGCCACCCGGCCCACAGCACGATCGGCACGGCGAGCACGAGTTCGATCCAGCTCTGCGTGCCCATCTCGAACCACTGCAGGCGGTGGCCGGCCATGGCGAGCACGGTGACGACGACGGTGAGCGGCAACGTCCAGAAAAAGCGCCGCTTGAAGTCCTTCAGTTCGGGATCTTCCCCCTCGTCGAGCGTCGGCATCTCGGGCTCCAGCGACATGCCGCACTTGGGGCAGTTGCCTGGGTGATCCTGTCGGATCTCCGGATGCATGGGGCAGGTGTAGATCGTGCCTGGAGGATCGGGTTGAGCCGGCTGCGCGGGTGCAAGCACGAGCGGCGCCGCCGACTGCGCGCCGCGCTTTGCGTACTTGTCTGGGTTGGCCTCAAACTTGGCTTTGCACCCCGCACTGCAGAAATAGACCGGCCTGCCTTCGTGCTGCAAGACGTGCGCGGACCGCGTGGTCACCGTCATCCCGCAAACGGGATCCTTCAGAATCGCATCGGTCTCAGGCGAAGGTTCTCCGGAGGCGGGCGGGTGCGCCCCGTGATGCCCCTGGTGGTGTTCATGCGGGTTGGAAGGCGTAGGGTTCATTCGAGTTCTCCAACGAAAAATTGGCTGGATGCACCCCACACGGCAGTGCATTCAGTCCGCACAGGCCAGCATGAGACCACCAGCCGATTGAGGCCGCTGTCCCGTGCGGGCGGATCACTTCGGCGGGTAGCCGGCTTCCGTCAGGGCCGCGGTCACAGACTCACGGTCCTCGGCGCTGTCGACGCGCAACGTTTTGGTCGGCAGGTCGACTTCGATCTTCGCCGTGGCGTCCAGATTCTTCACGGCCTGAGCGATCCGGCTCGCGCAGCCACCGCAGGACATCGACTGGATGACGAACTCTTGCATGAGAGACTCCTTGGTTGAAATTGATCCCAGTGTCAGGCTTGACATCGTGTGAAGGTCAAGCGACTTGCGCCAGATCCTCCAACCGTGTGGCCCCTTGCATTCAGGCTTCCACCTCGAGGACCATCATCAGGCCGCCGCCTCCGTCCTGCTCGACGTTGTTGTTGGTCGTGTGGTGCGGGATGTGGCAGTGGACCAGCCATTTTCCGGGCCGCAAGGCCTTCCATATCACGTCGTAGCGCTGACCGGGGCCGACATTGACGGTGTCGGCCTGGAAGCGCGCCGCCTCTGGCAGGACGTACCCGTCCCTTGCGACGACAGTGAACGGGCCGCCGTGAACGTGCATGGGGTGCACGAAGTTGTTGTTGCTACCCACGAACCTGAGTTTGATCGTCTCGCCGACCTTCATCTTCACCGTGTCGGTTGCGGGAAATGCCTTGCCGTTGATGGTGAAGTAGTTGGGAAGACCGCCTTCCATCAGCATGGCGGGATAGGTCAGGCCTTCGCGCTTGAGCCACTCCTGCAACTGCAACACGTACTCATGATCGGCCTTGGGGGCCTCCTGCGGGCTCTTGGGATCGATGATTAGCGCACCGTACAGACCGAAGGCCTGCTGACGATCGACATGATCGTGTGTGTGATAGAAAAAAGTCCCAGCCTGCTCGGTCGTGAACTCGTAGGTGTACGAGCCGCCGGGCTGGATCGGCTTCTGCGTGATCTTGGCGGGGCCGTCCATTTCGTTCGGCAAGATCAGGCCGTGCCAGTGCACCGTGGTGCTTTCGGGCAAGCGATTGGTCACCTTGATGCGCACGCGATCACCTTCCGTGACCCGAATCCTCGGGCCCGGAATCGTCGCATTGAACGCATAGCCTTCGACCGTCACATCCGGGAGAATGTTCCAACGGATGACGCTGGTCTCGAGATTGAAGACCTTGACCCCGTTGTCCAGCGTCGGGACCAGGTCCACGTCGCCACGGGCCTGCGCTGCGGCAGCCTGTGTGACCAGACGCGGGTGGATGGCCGACATGTCGCGCATCGCGTCGCCCGGTGTGTCCCACCCCATGATCATCGACGGGGGCATGATGGCGCCGCGCACATCCCGGTTCGACAAGCACATGTTCACGAACATCGCGGGCATCGTCATGCCGGCGAGCAGCATGAGCGTGGTCGTCATGGTCACCGCAGCCAGCTGGGGCCGCGTCACATTGGGGCGCATGCTGTGGCCATTGCGGCCACCATGTCCATCCTGGCCGGGCCGCGTGCCGTGCGCGTTGCCGGCTGGAGCGTCAGTTGGCGCCTTTTCCGGGAACGAGCCTTCTGCGCCTTCTTCATGGCCCGCGTGAGCACCATGACCGTGCCCCGTGTTGGTTGGCGTGCCGTGCCCCTCCGTAGCCACTGCGGCGATCCCATGATCGCCTTCTGCGGGCATGTCCGATCGGCCGCCGGTTGCCTTCTTGAGCTGACGTTCGGTCATCAATCCGTGCTTCATCTTGCGCGACACCATCCAGACGTTCACCGGGTAGGTCACTGCAAATCCGACGGCCACGCCCAGGGACATCACGCCCCAGAAGACGAGTTCGGTCGGATCCATGGCGCGCATGTCCCGGCCCATCATCAGCAGCGCCATCACCGGTGCCATGCCCGCCATCATCGCGTTCATGCTGATGAACTCCGGCATGAAGGACTTCTTGACGTTCTCCAGATACGTGCCGCCCATCATGTTCTTCATGAAGAGGGACTGAAAGACGAAGAGGCCGAACGCGAAGCCTGCGACGTACTCGACGATCAGGTCGACCCACATCGGAAGACCCAGCACGGCGGTTACGACGGCGGCCAGGATGATCCCGGTCGCATCGCCTGCAACGCAGTGGATCGTCGAGCCTACGCCTTGCTTCCACAGCGGTTTGACGAATTCTTCGTGCTCTCCGGGAGCTGGCTCCTTGTCTGCCATCACGTACAGCAGAAGGCCCAAAGGCCCCAGGTACAGGGTGACGAGGATGAACCCCCACTTCATCACCAGCGGCTCGGGGTTATGGCGCAACTGGTCCCATGCAACGTAGGCCGTCGACAAAGCAGCCAGTACAAACCAGACAACGAGAAAGTAGTCAATCGGCTGAACGAACATGGAGCTTGCCTTTTCAAGAGGCCGGACAAAGCGACTCGCAGGAACAGTTGGTCAGCGTCCTCGTGACTTGTCTCTTCGAGACAGACGCAAGGGGTCTGAATGCATACAGACAAGGACGCCGTCGGGCCTCTCAGACTGGCCGGTGATGGACGCGATGTCTGTCAGACGCTCGCTCTACCAGGATGCGGCGGTCATCGAGCGCCCCGTCGACGGCGCTTGGCTTTCCTCGAACCACTCAGGCGAGCTGAGCCCTGGTGTTTGTCGCCCGCGGGGTTTCTCTTCCGATGCTTCCGGCGTTGCCACACGATGACGGCCACGAAGACGACCACGCCAACGAGCCAGGCGATGAACATCGTGCCTACAACATTGGTTGGGACCCAACGCCCCGTCACGTACATGCCTACCTCCTAAGGCGAGAGCAACTCTGGGTGCATGGCGTCGTTCAATGCAGCCCCGCGATGTAGTCGGACACGGCCTTGATCTCGCGATCGTTGAGCCTGGCTGCAACGCCGCTCATGGGCACGCTGTTGAGTCGCGCCCCATCGCGAAACGCAGTCAGCTGCGCGGCGATGTATTCGGCGTGCTGCCCGCCCAATCTCGGGTACTGGATCGGGATGCCAGCACCGTTGGGACTGTGACAGCCCGCGCAGGCCGGCACATTGCGATCCCCGATGCCACCGCGATAAATCCTCTCGCCCAGTGTCACCAGGTCCCCGTCTTTCGCGAACCCTGGCTTGATAGGCTTGGAACCCAGGAACCAGGCGACGTCGCGCATTTCCTGCTCAGACAGCATCGCGGCCATGCCGCTCATGACCGGACTCTTGCGTTTGCCGGATTTGAACTCCTGCAGCTGCTTGACCAAGTACTCGGGATGCTGCTGAGCCAGCTTGGGATTGGCGGGGATGGCCGAATTTCCGTCCGCGCTGTGGCACGCGGCGCACGACTTTCCATTGAAAACGACTTCGCCGTTTGCAATGTCGGGTTTCGATTTGGCGGAGACCCTGTCGATCGACGCCGGTGCGGCAGGATCGGCCGCGAACGAAAAACCTGAAGCGAGTCCACCGAGGGTGAAGAGAAGAAGGGACGCAAACAATTTCATGAGGTGCTCAGGTTTGTGATGGGCTGGCTGCAAAGACGGTTGGAGGTCGTGTGGAGGCCGCGTCAGCCACCAGACGCTCGTGCATGCGACAGCACGCGAACGGGTGTGTCGCACCTGACGACGTTGGTCCAGACGACGTCGCCTAGCGCGACAGATGTCGCAGGATCCAGCATCACGATGTGTGCATGTCGCCGCCCCGTGGAACGATCGACCAGGATGGCGAAGCGCCGTACTGCAAGTTCATCGGCGCTGGCCGTCTTCCTGCAGTCCGTGCGCCCGCCGCGCTGGATCTCGTTGGCGCGGCCAATTTCGACAATCTCGCCCGTGCGCCAGCCGTCCTGAAAATCGCGATGCTGCCGGTAGAAATCGGCGCAGCCCGTCAGGCCGGCGGAAATCGCCACAACGAGAATCCTGTTCGCAACAGAATGCGCCATCACGATGGTGCGATGCCTCGACTTCCCCGTGTCGACGGCAGGCAACGTAGATCCCGACCTTCCGGGACTGGCCAAGGCCTGTCGACGCCCTGCTTGGCGCTGCTCAAATGGCAAAGTAAAGGCCACTGAATGTCGGGAAGCATCGCGCGGGAAATCCCGGCAGGTAGAGTGAACGCTCGGGAACCTGCCATTGGTCGCGAAGGGTGTAGCCCAGCGCTTCGATTTCCGTGATGAAGCGTTGGCGGTTGTAGACGTGCATCGGCGCAAAGCAGCCAGCGCCGGCGTTCTGCGTCGTGACGTAGTCCTCGCCGTCGTAGAGTGGGAGCTTGTTCAGCAAGACATGCCGCGGCCGCATCTCGCACCGTTGCAGCAGGTCGCCAGGACGCGCGTTCTCCAGATAGTGCAGGGAGCCTGCAGCGATCCAGATGTCGTTTCCGTTCAGCGCCTGCGCCAGGCCGTCGACGAAGCTCAGTGCACCGGCCCCGGCACTGCTGGCCATTTCCCGTCCGATGGAAGCAATAGCAGGCACTTCGACGACGCGCCAGGACAAGCCACGAGGCATGTCGAAATAGCGGCGATACGCGTAGAAGTGCACGCCCACCGAGCCGCCGATGTCGAGCACCTTGGTGGCACCGCCTCTGAACGCGCGTTCGAGCCACCACATCACGGGGTAGTCGTATGCGAACACCTTCTTCGTGCGGACATTCACGTACTCTTCCGCCAAAGCTGCGTGGTCGAATTCCGGACTGTCAGGCAGCCAATCCCGCGCTTCGGAAAAGTTGTCGAAGACGCCGAAGTAACTGCCGAACCCGGCCTCGGAAAAGAACTGCTGGCGTCGCCAGCGCCGCAACGCCGGCCGGGTGACCGGTCCCTCCAGGATCTTCCGAACGACTTGCGAAGCACTCGAGTAAGCCATTCTTTCCTCCATCCTTCGGTGGTCGCTGCCCGTTGATTTTTTACGCGCTCAGCGGGCCGATTCGATCTTCGTGACAACGATCTTGCCGTCGATCTTTTCCGCCTGGAAACGGACCTTGGCGCCCGTCTCGAGCTTGTCGAGCATGGCGTCGTCCTTGACCCCGAACACCATCGTCATGCCAGGCATGTCGAGGTTCTTGAGCGGGCCGTGCTTGATCGTGAGCTTCTTGTTGTCCTTGTCCACCTTGCGGACCTCGCCTTCGGTGAGGTCCGAGGCAGCGGCCGCGTCCGAGGCGCCGGCCGCTGGAGCCTTTTCGGACATGCCCGGCATGTCAGCCATGGATTTGGATGATTGCGCGCCGGCAGCGCCAGTGAACGAGAGTGCGGCAACGAAGGCCAAGAGTGCGATGCGGGTGTTGGTCATGAGGATCTCCTGAGATATGAATGAATTTGGAGTCCCGCCGCGTTCCGATGGAAGCCGGCGGCGGGAGCGCCTCGCTTACTTTCCGGTCTTGGTCACGTTCACGGCACCCTTCATCCCGGCGTCGTAGTGGCCGGGCTGCAGGCATGCGAAGTCGACCTTGCCGGCCTTGGTGAACTGCCAGACGATCTCGCCGGTCTTGCCCGCGGCCAGCGTCACCATGTTCGGATCGGAGTGCTCCATCTCCGGGTTCTTCTTCATGACTTCGTAGTGCTCCTTGAGCTCCTTCTCGGTCCCGATCACGAGCTCGTGCTTGAGTTGACCGGAGTTCTTGATGACGAAGCGCACGGTCTCGCCTTGCTTGACGCTGATGTTCGCCGGCGTGAAGCGCATGCTGTCGGTCATGTCGACGTTGATCGTGCGTGTCGCCTTGGTGGCCACGCCGGGCTTGCCGATCGCCTCGTCGGCATCGTGGCCGTGACCACCGGCATGGGTGCCGGATGCCGAAGCGCCGGCGGCGGCCAGGGCCACCAGTGCCGCGAGCGCCGTGTTGCGGAAGTTGTGTTTCATGGGTTTTCCTTTGAGAGTTGGAGGTTGAAACGGAGGGTGAGAAAACTAATGGCCCGAGTGGCCGCTGGCGGGCTTTCGAATCTGGACTTCGATGTTCTTGGCGGGCATGTTCTGGGCAGGCATCGCGGCTGCGCCGGCACCACGTTGGCGCGAGGTCTCAGGCGGCGGTCCATTGAATTCGTAGGCGACCGTGCCCTTCGGATGCTTGAACCAGCCGGGATTCGAGTAATCGCCGGCCTTCTGGTTTTTGCGGACCTTGACCATGCTGAACATGCCGCCCATCTCGACCGAACCGAACGGGCCTTCACCCGTCATCATTCGCGCGGTGTTGTCGGGAATGGGCATTTCCATCTCGGCCATGTCGGCCATGCCGCGCTCGCCCATGACCATGTAGTCCGGCACCAGGCTTGTGATCTGCTTGGCCACGTCCTTGTGGTCCAGGCCGATCATGGTCGGCACGTCGTGGCCCATGGCGTTCATCGTGTGATGGCTCTTGTGGCAGTGGAAGGCCCAGTCGCCTTCCTCGTCGGCCAGGAACTCGATCTGGCGCATCTGGCCGACAGCCACGTCGGTGGTCACCTCGTACTGGCGCGATGTCTTGGGCGTCGGGCCGCCGTCGGTGCCCGTGACCAGGAACTCGTGCCCGTGCAGGTGCATCGGGTGGTTGGTCATCGTGAGGTTGCCGATGCGGATGCGCACCTTGTCGTTGAGCCGCACGTTGAGCGAATCGATGCCGGGAAAGATCCGGCTGTTCCAGGACCACAGGTTGAAGTCCAGCATCGTCATGATCTTGGGCGTGGCACTGCCGGGCTCCACGTCGTAGGCGTTGAGCAGGAACACGAAGTCGCGGTCGACCTTCTCGATCAGCGGATGCTCGGCCTTGGGGTGCGTCACCCAGAAGCCCATCATGCCCATGGCCATCTGCGTCATCTCGTCCGCATGCGGGTGGTACATGAAGGTGCCGGGACGGCGCGCGACGAACTCGTAGACGAAGGTCTTGCCTGGGTTGATCGGTGGCTGGTTCAGCCCGACAACGCCGTCCATGCCGTTGGGCAGGCGCTGGCCGTGCCAGTGGATGCTGGTGTGCTCGGGCAGCTTGTTGGTCACGAAGATGCGCACGCGGTCGCCTTCCACCACCTCGATGGTCGGGCCGGGCGACTGGCCGTTGTAGCCCCACAGGTTGGCCTTGAAGCCGGGCGCCATCTCGCGCACCACGGGCTCGGCCACCAGGTGGAATTCCTTCACGCCGTTGTTCATGCGCCAGGGCAGCGTCCAGCCGTTGAGCGTGACCACGGGGTTGTAGGGGCGTCCGCTCGAGGGCATCAGCGGCGGCATGGTGTTGGGTGTGGTCTGGAGCACGGGCTCCGGCAAAGCTGCCATGGCCACCTTGCTCACGCTGGCCGCGGCGATGGCGCCCGTGATGGCACCCGCACCGCTCAGGAAATTGCGTCTGTTTGTCATGTGGTTCAATTCGGTTGGAGAACTCGGAGGGCGGGCTCAGTGCGCCGCACCCGCGGAAGCGCCTTCGCCGCCCGAGCTGGCCATCGAGGCCCCCGCGGACGTGGGCTTGCCCATCACCGACGCCGCCAGCGCGGCATCGGCCAGCCAGAACTGCTGCTGGGCATTGATCGCGTTGGTCACGCTGGCGATCTGGTCGCGCGCCTCGGCCAACAGCTCGAAAACGCCGATCAGCATCCCGTTGTAGCGAAGGACGTTCTCGTCGGCCATCGCTTGGCGCAGCGGGACGATCTCGTCGCGGTAGTGCCGCGCGATGTCGTAGGCCGTGCGGTAGGCCGAGTAGCCTTCTCTCAGCTGCGAAGAGGCGCCGCGCACGGTCGCGTCGTAGCGGTTGGCTGCGGCCAGCGACTGCGCGTTCAACATGTCGCGCTGCGCTGATCCCCAGTCGAACAGCGGCAGGCGCATGTCGAGCTCGAAGCCGCGGCGGGTGCTCTTTGTGTTTTCCGCGTTGTCGAACACCGTGTCGCGCCGACCGCCCACCTCGACGTCGATGAAGGTCGACAGCAGATTGATGCCTTGCGACTTGCCCGCCACATCCAGTTGGGCACGCGCGAGTTGGACATCCAGGCGCTGTTCGGTTGCGGTCGCCGCGACTTCCTTCGCCTCGCGAGGGGCCTTGGGCAGATCAGGCAAACGTTCGGGCAAAGCCAGCTTGGCCGCCTGTTCATCGTTCAATCCCAGCACACGAACCAGTTCTTCGCGCGCAGCGGTGGTGGCGTGCTGTGCCGAGGCGAGTTGGGTCGTCGCGTCGGCGTAGAAAACCTGCTGGCGTGCACGCTGCAGCTTGGAGAAATTCCCGATGAGCTGCATGCGGCGCGCAAGTTCGGCACTGGCCTGGGCCGACTTGTTGACCTGCTCGGCATACTTCAGCGACTGCTGTGCAGCGACTGCACGGACCCAGGCCTGTTTGACCTGCGTGACCTGGTCGACCACGGCGCCGGTCAGTTGGACTTTGGCCTGGGCTGCTTGGCTCCTGGAGATCGACAAACGCTGCGGCAACAGGATGAGGTCCACCAGTCCGAACGACAGCAGGCGTTCGAGCTCGAGCTCGCTGTTCAGGCGTGTGCGTGCGAACGAGAGGATCGGGTTCGGCAGCCTGCTGCTCTGGTTGGTCGCAGCGATGTCGCCCCAGCTCTGGGCGATCAAGGCCTGGACGGACGGGCTGTTGGCCAGCGCAAGCTGCACCGCGTCACTCTGCGACAGCGGCTTGGCGAGCAGTTCCTGCGACAGCGCGGCGCGGCGGTCGCGCTGCTCCTGGGTCCGGCTGAGTTCGAGTTTTCCACCGGTGAACTGCTGGGCATTGGTGTTTGTATCGCTCAGGGCGTCGTCGATGCTGACGGACGCGCATCCGGCGAGGACAGCCGTCGCGACGGCAATGGCTGTCAAACGAAGGGCGCGCTTCATGGCTTCTCCTTCTTCGCAGGCATGGGCATCGAATGGCCTGGCTGCGCGGCCGGCGCAGCGGCTGCGCCCTTGGGCGAATCGGCCTCGGCTGCGCTGGAGCCTGAGGCCTCCTTGGCGTAGGCCTGCCAGCCACCGCGGCGGTAGACCGTCTCGTTGGCTTCTTTCCAGGGGATGGGCTTTTCGTCGGCAAAGGGCTGATAGCCCTCGAGCGCGGACTTGTAGGTCAGGACGGTGGGCGCCGCAGCCTCAGCGGATTTCGCGGGCGCAGGCTGAGCCACCGCGACAGCGGCACTCAGGGTCGCCAACGCGCAGAACGCAGCCAAGGCGGGAAAAGCTGCCGACCAACGGGTCGGCGATGAATGGAACATGGAGTCCTCGCAAATTCATGAACGGAGTACGTCAGAGCTGCCCGAAAGGCATGACGCAGGCGATGCATGAGCGTTCGCGGCGGCCCGTGACGAGAGTCACAGGCGCACGAACGCGTTAAGCGCGAGGAGGTTTGTCGAGAACGCGCGGAGCGAGCGTGGCCACCGTGATGGCTGGCTCCGCCAAGTCGGCTTTGGGAAGGCCGTGGAAGACCGCCACGTCCATCGTGCTGGTCAGCGCGGTGGCATGGCATGCGCCGCAGGTACCGCACTTGTGCATCGCATCAGGCTCGGCACTCGCTGTCTTGGCGGTGCTGTCCTTTGTGGGAGGCTTGGCGGCCTGTACCGCCTTGTGCTCGTGATCGCCGTGCCCGTCCGCATGAGGGTGGCGGGCATGGTCGTGGGCGCCGGGCTGTGCGAGCGACACTTCGGCCGCTGCACCGGCGTGACCCGGTCCGCAAAAGACCATGGCCGCCGCCGCGTACCCCTGGAAGGGCACGGCGAACATCATGATCCAAAGGACGAACAGGCGAACCCGGTGCATGTGGCGAATTCTAAGTCGAGCGGTGTGTCAAGAAGCCTGTATGGACATCCAGTTTGTACGCAACCCTCAGGGCTGCGCTTGTGCGCGAGCCTTGCTCGCATCACCTCTGGGCGCTGGCAGAGGCGCACCGAGCCTTGCTGCGGCATCCCAGTTGGGTTGCTTCTGCGCGGCTTCCAGTTCGGCCACCACTTCGGCGCGCGACTTGGCGGCTCCGACCTTCGGTGTACTCATCGATCCCCAGCGCAGCATGCTGGCCCCGGCAGGGGTTTTCTGCGCGTCCGCGAGTTCAGCTGATACCTGAGCCTGGGATTTGGCCTGTCCCGCTTCACCCGGGTGGTAGACCACGCCGGCTTCGTTGGGCGCAAAGTGGGACGGGCCTTCCGCGTAGGCTGCAAACGGCGCAACGAATGCAGCGCCTACGCCAACGGCAAGTGCGAGCGAGAGGATTTGACGGTTCTTCATGATAGGTCTCCTTCGATGAGTTGCTCGACTTCGCGAGCTGCACTGAACGCGTCGGCATCGACCACCGAGCCGGCGATGCCAGTCAACTGGCTGGCATGCAATGACTCTAGGAAGCCACTCCGCCAATCACCCGCCACGTGGATTACAAAGAAGTAATCCACGCTCGCGACCCCGCGCCGTAGCATTCAACGATGCGAATCCTGGTCATCGAAGACGAACACAAATTGGGCGACTACCTCGTCAAGGGCCTGACTGAGAGCGGCTTCGTGGTAGACCTCGCGCGCTCCGGCCTTGAGGGGCGCAGCCTCGCCTTGGACGGCGACTACGACCTGCTGGTGCTGGACGTGATGCTGCCGGGCATCGATGGTTTCGCCGTTCTGGAGGCCCTGCGCAAATCCAAGTCGATGCCTGTGCTGATGCTTACAGCCCGAGATGAAGTGGCGGACCGCGTGCGTGGACTTCAAAGCGGTGCGGATGACTACCTTGCCAAGCCCTTCGCGTTTTCCGAACTGCTCGCCCGGATCCAGGCGCTGCTGCGCCGCGGCAAATTGCACGAGGTGTCCAACTACACGCTCAAAGACCTGAACCTCGATGTAGTGGCGCGCAAGGCGACGCGCAACGGGCTTCGCCTGGAGCTGACTGCCAAGGAGTTCGCGCTGCTGACGCTGCTCATGCGCCGCCAGGGCAATGTGCTGTCGCGCACCCAGTTGGCCGAGCAGATATGGGACATCAATTTCGACAGCGACACCAACATCGTGGAAGTGGCCATCCGGCGGCTGCGCAGCAAGATCGACGATCCTTTTGACGAGAAGCTGCTGCACACGGTACGCGGCATGGGGTACGTGCTGGAGAGCCGGCAAGGCGGCATCCCGTGAGCGCCGCCAAGACCGTGGCAGAAGGACTGAGCCCGGCCACCGACATCGTGGCAGTCCCGCCAGAGGGGCGTGCGCAGGCCGTCACGGCGCATGCGCAGGGCACTGGATCCATCCAGGCCGCACTGTCGCGCTGGTTTGCAGCCCAGGCCTTGATCGGTCTCAGCCTGGTGTGCGTGGCGATCTACGCCGTCACCGCCTGGAGCTTCCAGGTCAAGCAGGCCAGCGAGTTCGAGCGCCAGTCCGAGTTGATCAAGCACCTGATTCAGGAATCGCGCGATGACCCGGGGCGCGACGGACTGCGCCACAAGCTGGACGACTTCTTTTCGACCCACGCGGAGATCAGTCTCGTGTTGCGCAGTGGCGACGAGATCATCTATTCGTCCGCGCCGGCTCGGACCTCGGGGCGCTGGGTGTGGATGCCCATGCAGGAGCAGCCGATGCCGTCGGGCGACGCTGCAATGCAACTGCAGCTCGGCATCGACGTCCGGGAGGACGCCAAGATTCTGGCTCGGCTGGCTTGGACGCTCGTCGGGGCGGTCGTCCTCGGCTCCGCGGTCATCTCACTGACCGGCGCCTTGCTGGTGCATCGGGGGATGCAGCCATTGAAGAAGCTCGTTCAGCAGACTGCCGCGACCGGGCCAGAGCATCCGGGGCGACGCATCGATCCCGCCCCGTATGCCTCCGAGATCACGCCGTGGGTGGCGCAGTTCAATGCGGTGCTCGATCGCGCCGAACAGGCCTATCAGCAGCTGGAATCCTTCAACGCGGATGTGGCGCATGAACTTCGCACGCCGCTGGCCAACCTGATCGGGATGGTCGAAGTCGAGTTGGCCCGGCCGCGATCGATCGAGGAACTGCGCGACGCCTTGCTGTCGGCGCTGGAAGAGGCGAGACGGGTCTCCGCGATCGTGATCGACATGCTCTTCCTGTCGAAGGCAGACCGCGGCACGGTGGCGCGCCGATCTGCGCCAGTCAGTCTGGCCGACCAGGTGCGAACGGTGCTGGATTTTCACGAAGCCATGCTGGAAGACACAGGCCTTCGGGTCCACGTCAGCGGCGACGCGCGCATCGGCATCGATGCCGGGCTGGTACGCCGTGCGCTGTCGAATCTGTTGAGCAACGCGAGCCGCTATGCAACGCCCGGCTCCACGATCGCGGTGGTGATCGACACCCAGCCCGATGGAATCTGGATCAAGGTTGCCAATCGCGGTGAACCGGTCGCCGCCGAGGTGTTGCCCAATCTTTTCAAGCGGTTCTTCCGGGCAGAGCGGTCTCGCACCGACTCGTCAGAACACCATGGGCTTGGCTTGGCGATCGTGGCCGCCATCGCACGAATGCATGGCGGCCAGACCCGTGCTACATCCCGCTCGGGTGTCACCGAGATCAGCTTTTCGATAGCGCCAGAAAGTTGATGTGCGTTGCCCGGTGCGGCGCGCTTCACTGAACAAGGGGCGCCTGTGCCTCATGCGATCCCATTGCGGGGTCAGGCTGCGAGACGACTGCCAGAGATTCCCGCGAGAAATGCTGACCTGACCGGATCGGCCCGTGCTTCAATTGACGGTGTCGCGCCTTGCGCACTTCAATCCTCCGTGCCCATGTCCCTTGGTCTTGAAGTTCTCATCGGTCACTGGAAGTCCGATTCATTGAGCACCTACAACTCGTGGTTTCTGTGGGACGAACGGCTGAAGAATTTCCGATCCATCCGACGGGGCCTGGCCCAGGTAGTCAAGGACATCGATGCGGGGACCTTCGGCAGCGCGTTTCGAGGCTCCTCGCTCGAGACCGTCGTCGCGTCGGTGGCGGAGCAGCGCCAGATCTTCAAGGGCGCCGACCACGCGTTTCTCTGGAAGCCCAAGCTGCGGATCCCCGACATCTACGAGAACGCTGCCAATCAGCGTGCCTTCGCCCGGCTGCTGCATGCCTGCGACTGCTGCGACAACGCTGAGGAGGTGGTCGAGGCCATCCGCCGCATCGATGCGCATCGGATCAAGGGCCTCGGGCCAGCTGTGGCGAACCTGCTGTACTTCGTCCATCCCACGATCGTGATGCCGTTCAACACCGCGATCGTGAAAGGCTACAACGCCGTCACGGGCAGCAACGTCAAGCTCGGCAAGTGGGATCACTACCTTTCCATGCGCGAGGGCTGCCTTCGGCTGAACGAGCAGCACCGCCGGCTGCTGTCCAACGACATGGGAGCACTGGCCGGACTGCTCTTCGACATCGGCTCGGGCCGGTACACGGCGCCGCCGCGCAGCGACGACGTCGCGGCCGTTCAGGGCTGGGAGGCCGACCTCGAGAAGGTCCGTGAAGATTCAGCGGCCGCTCACAAGCGCTGGGCCGCGGACCGCGAGAGCGAGGCAACCCACACGCAAATCCAGGGATGGCTGCGCGATCTGGGCAAGTCGCTCGGCTTCGGCGTCTGGATCGCCTCGAACGACCAGGGACGCGGCTATGCGGGGGGCCGGCTCGGCGATGGTTGCCTGACGCAGCTGCCCGCCGGCGCCCAGCCCGGCTTGGACTCGGTGCGCCTGATCGACGTGATCTGGGTCGAGGCCGACGGTTCGAAGATCGCTGCAGCCTTCGAGGTGGAGCACTCGACTTCCATTTACTCAGGCATCGTGCGAATGCTGGACCTCGCGCTGGGCACCGCGCTGGGCGTCGGCGTGTCGATGTTCCTGGTGGCGCCCGATGCGCGACGCGAGGATGTCCGGCTTCAGCTACGCCGCCCGGCGTTTTCGCGCGTCGCCGAGCTCGGCATCCGTTATCTGCCTTACAGCGAACTCGGGACACATCGCGAAGCGATCGGACGATTCGGCTCGGGCTTGAAGCCGTTGAGCGAGATCTCTCACTTGCTGTGATCCAGATTCCTGCTGGCGCGGGTTGCCTACTTTCAGGAAGGGGTAAAGGGCATGTCCTCTGCAAAGCGAGACTTCGAGCAATTCGTCCAGTGGCTGCATGGGCAACCCCGGGGCATCGCCGATGACGTGAAACGCCTGGCGCACTTGGTGCTCGCCAATTTCGATGGCGTCGCACGCACCTCGAACCGTCAGTCGCAGAGAGCGGGTCTCCTGGCAGAACTCTGTCGTCGCGATCTTGCGGGTTCTCTGACCGACATGCCAGACATCGCTGCCAATGCGGCAGCACAGGATTGGGCATGGACACGACTGAATCGTTTACGAGTTGGGCCCTTCAGAGGCTTTCGCCAAGCCGAAGATTTCGATCTCAGCAGGCGTATCACCTTGATGTACGGCCCAAACGGAAGCGGCAAGAGCAGTTTCTGCGAAGCCTTGGAGTACGCGCTGCTCGGCAGTGTTGATGAAGCGGAGGCGACACGCCTTGGCGCTGACGCATATCTGGCGAATGTCCATGAGCGTCGCTTCGTCGCACCTGCGCTCAGCGCGAGGGATGCACGCGGCGAAGTCGTCAACCTGCGGCCCAACCAGGACGCGCACCGATTTCTGTTCGTGGAGAAGAACCGGATCGATTCATTCTCTCGATTGGCCTCCAGGGCGCCAGCCGAGCGCTCCGCGCTGATTGCCACGCTTTTCGGGATGGACCAGTTCAACGACTTCGTGGGGAATTTCAACGATTCCATGGATGCGAAGTTGAAACTGATGTCCGTCAAACAGAGGCAACTGGCCACCGCACGCGCCGGCCTGACCCAGGACCAGCAGACCCTGGAAAGAGAAAGAGAGGCGATCACTGCTTTGAACCTCGAAGACGCCGCCTTGGCCGCCGAGTTGCCGCCGGATCTCGGCTTCGATGCCATGCAGGCTTACATCGGGACAGAGCAGGCGCCTGGACGATTGCAAGAGCTTTCGGCGCTGATCGATCGGGTTCAACCGGCCTTGGTGGGCGTGTCGCGCGCAGTCGCTGATCGTCGTTTGACTGAGGCCACGGAAAAACAGACCGAACTTGATGCTCGTGAGGGACAGTTGCGGGGCAAGGGCGATGAAATCTCCTTCCAGGAGCTTTACACCGCCGTCTCGAAGTTGCGCAAGGTCGACAGTGCGACGTGCCCCGCGTGCGACACTCCGCTGGCTCAAGTCGCTCGCGATCCGTTCGTCAAGGCGGTCGATGGTCTCGCCCAACTTCGCGAACTGGCAGAACTGCAAACCGCGCGAAATGCGGCGCGCACGACACGCGACACAGCTTCCGAAGCGCTGCGCGCAGTGGTCGACAGACTGCGGAGGTTCGAGGACGAAGAGTTGGGCGACGCAGCTCCCGCGCGAGCACCCCTACAAATCGAAATTGCCAGCCCTTGGTGGACTGCGTTGCAGGAGCCAGCCGACGGCGGCGCGACGCAATTCGAGAAGCTCTGCACAGCAGCGGATCGAGCCGAGTTGCGCGATGCCGAGACGAGGACCGCCGCGGACGAGCGTGCACAGCGAATCCGCGAGCGCGACAAGTTGCAAGGTCTAAAGGAACGCGCCGTGGCCCAGGCTTCCAGGCGACAACAACTTACGCTCCTAGTCGACACGGCACGCGCGCGCGTGGCTGCGTTCGACGGGCAGAACGCGGCACTCATCGAGGAGGCTGAGGCGGAAAGAATCGAGATCGAACTCGATATGCGCATTGGCGTGGCCTACGACGCATTTCTTCGATTGCTCAGGCAATACCGTGACGGCTTGCCGGCGCAACTGATGGCGGGGCTGAACGAATCGGCGATGGCGCTCTACAACGACTTTAATCGGCAGGACCGCAACGAGGACAAGCTTGCCGCATTGTTCCTGCCGACATCGAACGCCATGCGCATTCAGGTTGCCTTCCGAGGCAGCCCCGAGCGGCGGCATGACGCGCTGCAGGTGCTCAGCGAAGGGCACATTCGGTGCCTTGGATTGGCCGTGCTGATGGCCAAGGCGACCGCCATTGGCGCACCGCTGATCGTCTTCGACGATGCGATCAACGCCATTGACACCGAGCATCGTCAAGGGATCCGGGAAACCATCTTCGATGCACAGCGCTTCGCCGACACGCAACTCATCGTGACCTGTCACAGCCAAGAGTTCATCAAGGACATCCAAAATCACCTGCTGCCGGCTCACCGCAACGATCTGCAAGTGTATGGAATCCGTCCCCACGGAGGCGACTACCACCCTGTGATCCATGCCGATCCGCAGATTCGCAGCTATCTCGTGGAAGCCCGGGCGGCCATCAACGGCATGAACGATCGCGGCGCCCTCGCTGCGTCCCGCCAGGCGTTGGAGATGCTCAGCGGCCGAGTCTGGAAATGGTTGATCAACCACGACCATGGCAACCTGTCTATTTCCATGCGCCGACCGGGTGCGGAGCCAGAGCTGCGGAACCTGTGCGAGCAGCTTCTCAGCAAAGCCAGGGCAGCCGGATTCGCGCATCAGGACAAAGCGGAAGTGATCGAATGCCTCCGGACGCTTCTTGCCGCCAACGCTCACGTCTGGACTTACCTGAACAAGGGAACGCACGAGGAAGAGGATCGCGAGGACTTCGAGCCCGGAGTTGTCGAACTGGTGGTCGGCACGCTTGAACGTCTCGATGCTCTTGTGCTGGGAAGAGCCGTGGCACCCCAACCTGTGCCCGCGGCACCCGCCGCCGGCGCCTGAAAGCCATGTGATCCAACGCACCCTGCAGATGACATAACTGTAATCTGCGCGTGCGGCAACTCGCGGACCCGCGGCCTAAAGTTGGCACATCGGAAAGACAAGTCACAGCGCTGTTCATTTCCGGAAATGCCAACCCTCTGACCGCCAAAGGACCGATCATGAAGACTTCCATCAAGACCTCCCTGACCCTCGCCGCATTGCTCAGCGCGATCGCAGGACCCGCACTGGCCGGCAACTATGCCGAAGGCGATCCTCGCCCGGCGCCGCTAACGTCGAGCACCAGCCGCGCGGCAGTGGCTTCGGACACGCAGCGCTGGCTGCAAAGCTCGGTGGACCAGGGCTACCCCGAAGGCAATCCGCGCGCTGTCGTGAGCGTGTCTTCCAACACCCGTGCGACGGTCCAGGCGGACACGCTGGCCTGGATGCGTTCGGGTCTGGCCGCCGCCACCAACGGCGAAGCAGGTGCGGACACGACTCGACCTGCCTATCGACAAGCCGCTGCCGAGTACGCACGCCTGCGCGGCGAGCAGCCGGAGTTCGGCACGCCGGCGCAACGCCTCACCCAGCAGGGCCAGTTGCCGGACGCACCCGCGACCATGCGCCGCTGAGCGACCTGGCCGTCGAGCGACGGCCAGGCGACTGAGCGCCGATCACGACGCGATCGTCCACCGCAAGCCGCACATGTCACCGCGGCTTGCCCCGTTTCCTGAGCAACAGGCCTAGAATTCGCGGAAGCACTTTTCAAAGCACCGACTCCATTCGCAGCGTTCCACGCATCCCTCCATGCCGATCACCGCAACCCTTCCCACACGGCTCGCCGGCGAATCACGCGGTGAGAAGGTGGTCGTGTCGGTGTTGCCGGAAGTGCAGCGATGACACGCGGACTCGTGCGGATGGTGGCCCGCGCACTGATCGGCCTCCTGCTGTTCTCGCAGTTGGCGATTGCTGCCTACGCCTGCCCCTCGCTCTCCGCGGGTCTGGCGGGTGGTTCGCCCACCGAGATGTCGATGGCACAAGACGCTGTCGCTGCAACAGACGACTCCCGAGACTCAGCCATGCAAGGATCGCCCTGTGCGGACATGGTGGGCGCGACAGACACGGCATCCGGCAACCTGTGTGCGGAGCACTGCAAGTACGGGCAGCAAAGCGACCATGCCTCCACGCTGACGATCCCCGCAGTGTTGCTGTCGTCTCTCTACCCCATGACCCCCTGGGTGCCTGAGACGGCATCCCCGCCGCGCTCTGCAGCGGCTTCCTTGAGTGCACTGGTTGCGGCATCTCCGCCGCACGCCATCCTGCACTGCGTCTACCGAACTTGATCGCCTGATCGACCTTGCGCCGACGGCCCGTTGTGGGCCGGTACGGCGCACCGGTCGTGCCTTGCCGTATTCGTCGAGCAACGCTCGACGTACCGGCGCGGCCCGACAACCTACTCGCAGGTTCGTCAGGAGATTCCATGTTCCCCATTCCTTTTCCGGCTGCGCCGATCGTGCGATCCGCGCGACGCCCCGTTCGTCTTTGGGCTGTGGCGTTGGCGCTGTGCGCGAGCACCCTCGGCCTGAGCGCCCATGCACAGCAGACGCTTTCCCTCGATGCTGCGCTGCGGCTCGCCGAGGAGCGCTCGAGGCAACTCGTCGCGCAGGACGCGGCCGCCGGTGCTGCACGAGCCATGGCGGTCGCTGCCGGGCAACTGCCCGACCCTGTGCTCAAGGCCGGCATCAGCAATCTGCCCGTCAATGGGAGCGACCGCTTCAGCCTCACGCGCGACTTCATGACGATGCGCTCGATTGGCGTGATGCAGGAATTCACCCGCTCCGACAAGCGCCAGGCCCGCGCGGCGCGCTTTGATCGGGAAGCTGAGGTCGCCGAAGCGGGCCGCTCCGTAGCCTTGGCCAACCTGCGGCGCGACACCGCGATCGCCTGGCTTGATCGCTACTACCAGGAGCGGATGCGCGACCTGCTGCAAACCCAACGTACCGAATTGACGCTACAGATCGAGGGCGCCGACGCCGCCTACCGCGGCGGCCGCGGCACACAGGCCGATGTGTTCACGGCGCGTTCCGCGCTGGCGCAGTTGGACGACCGCATCCTTGCGCAGGAGCGCCAGATCGCCACGGCCCAGACGCGTCTGGCGCGCTGGGTCGGACCGGGCACTCCCCCGCCCTCGTCGGTGCTGCCGGAACTGGGCTCCGTGCGCCTGGACGCCCGCAATCTGGAGGCCCAGATCGGCGAGCACCCGCAGATCGCCCTGATGGCGCGACAGGAAGCGGTGGCGCGCGCGGAAGCCGACGTCGCGCAAAGCAACAAGCGCTCCGACTGGAGTGTCGAGCTGATGTACAGCCAGCGGGGGGCGGCCTACTCGAACATGGTGTCGCTGAACCTGTCGATCCCGCTGCAGTTGGACCAGAAGAATCGTCAGGATCGCGAACTCGCGGCCAAGCTGGCGGCGGTCGAGCAGTTGCAGGCCCAGCGTGAGGAAGCGACGCGAGAGAGCGCTGCCGAGGCTGTCTCATGGTTGCAGCAATGGCAGAGCAACCGCAAGCGGCTCGGCCTGTACGACAGCTCGCTCATCCCGCTCGCCGCCGAACGCACGCAAGCGGTGCTGGCTGCCTACCGAGGCGGTGCGGGCACCTTGAGCGCTGCACTCGAGACACGACGCATGGAAATCGACACCCGCCTGGAACGCCTTCGCCTCGAGATGGAGACTGCTGCGCTCTGGGCTCAGCTCGAGTTCCTGATCCCCGCCAACCATCCGATGCTCAATACCGTCCCGTCCGCAGCCACGAGTGAGACCAAGGAAACACAGAAATGAAAACAAGACCTCTCTTTCTTGGACTGATCGCGGCAGCAGTCCTCGCCGCAGCAGCTTTCGGTGCCTACACTTTCGGGGTACAGCGCGGCAGGAGCCTGGGACCGTCGTCCGCCTCCTCCGGGGGGACGCCGTCAATGGCCGCACCGTCAGCGGGCGCAACGGCTGCTCCCGCAGCCTCTGCCAACGAAACCGGCGAAGACGCAACGCGGCGCCACATCGCAGCAGGCCTGAAGGCCGGCGACACCGACCCGACCAACGGCAAGAAGATCCTCTACTACCACGACCCCATGGTGCCGGGGAACAGGTTCGACAGGCCAGCCAAGTCGCCCTTCATGGACATGATGATGTCGCCCGTCTACGCGGGTGGCGACGGCGACCAGAACAGCGTGACGGTGAGTGCGCGCGTGCAGCAGAACCTGGGCGTGCGAACCGCCGTGGTGTCCGAGGGCACCGTATCGCCGCAAGTGACCACGGTCGGCAGCATCGCCTTCAACGAGCGCGACCAGGTCATCGTGCAGGCCCGGGCGACCGGGTATGTCGAGCGGCTGAATGTGCGGGCCACGCTCGATCAGGTAAAAAAAGGCCAGGCACTGGCCGAGCTCTACGTCCCCGAATGGATCGCGGCACAGGAGGAATTCCTGTCGGTTCAGCGCATGCGCGGCACCGACCTGGCCTCGCTGGTCGACGGTGCACGCCAACGCATGCGCCAGGTCGGCATGAACGATGGGCAGATCGAACTCGTCGCTCGCAGTGGCCGCACGCAGCCGCGCACTACCCTGGTCGCGCCCATCGGCGGTGTCGTCACGGAGTTGGCCGCGCGCGAAGGCATGACGGTCAGCGCCGGTACCACGCTGTTTCGCATCAACGGCCTGGCCAGCGTCTGGGCCAATGCCGAAGTGCCCGAAAGCCAATCGGCGCTGGTGCGTCTGGGCGCGAGGGTGCAGGCCAGAACGCCGGCCGCGCCCGGCGAGACCTTCGAGGGCAAGGTGCAAGCCATTCTTCCCGATGTGAATCCGGCGACGCGCACCCTCAAGGCACGCCTGGAGCTGGCGAATCCGACCGGCAGGCTGGTACCCGGCATGTTCGTGTCGATGCAGTTCACGGACACGCGAGCCGACAAGGCGCTGCTGATCCCGACCGAAGCCGTGATCCAGACGGGCAAGCGCGCGGTTGTCATGCTGGCGGAGGACAACGGCCAGTTCCGGCCGGTCGACGTCGAGATCGGCCTGGAAACCGGCGGCCAGAGCGAGATCAAGCGCGGGCTGCAGGCCGGCCAGCGTGTCGTGGTGTCCTCGCAGTTCCTCATCGACTCGGAGGCCAGTCTCAAAGGTGTCGAGGCGCGCCTGAACGCCGCTCCCGGGACAGCAGCGCCTACGGCGGCGACGGCCGCTTCTGCCACGCCGGCTGCAGGGGCTCCAAGACACGTGGGCGAAGGCAAGGTGGAAAGCATCACCAAGGACGCGATGACCTTCTCGCACGGCCCGATTCCGACGATCAAGTGGGGCGCCATGACGATGGAGTTCAAGCTGCCGCCCGGCGGCACACCAGGCAATCTGAAGCCTGGCGACCGCGCGAGCTTCGAGTTCTTCATCGACGCGGATGACCTGCCGCAGCTCACCCGGGTGACGCCCATGGCGACGGCTCCCGCGGCAAGTGCCGCCGCGGACCCTAAGGCCGCAACGCCGGGAAGCAAGCCATGATCGCCAAGCTCATTCGGTGGTCCATCGCCAATCGCTTCCTCGTGCTGCTGGCCACAGCAATGCTCAGTGCCTGGGGCGTGTATTCGGTCTTGCGCACGCCACTGGATGCGCTACCCGACCTCTCGGACGTGCAAGTCATCATTCGCACAAGCTATCCAGGGCAGGCGCCGCGCATTGTCGAGAATCAGATCACCTACCCGCTGACCACCACCATGCTGTCGGTGCCGGGTGCCAAGACGGTTCGCGGCTATTCGTTCTTCGGAGATTCGTTCGTCTATGTGCTGTTCGAGGACGGCACCGATCTGTACTGGGCGCGCTCGCGGGTGCTGGAATACCTGAACCAGGTGCAGTCACGCCTGCCGGCCGGCGCCAAGGCCTCGCTCGGCCCCGACGCCACCGGCGTGGGGTGGATCTATCAGTACGCGTTGGTCGACCGCGGCGGCACACAGGACGCCTCGCAGTTGCGCGCCTTGCAGGACTGGTTCCTCAAGTACGAACTCAAGACGGTGCCCAACGTGGCCGAAGTCGCCTCGATCGGCGGCATGGTGCGGCAGTACCAGGTCGTGCTCGATCCGGAGAAGCTCGCCGCCTACCGGATCCCGCACACCAAGGCGGTGGAGGCGATCCAGAAGGCCAACCAGGAAACCGGCGGCTCGGTGCTCGAGCTCGGCGAGGCGGAATACATGGTGCGGGCCTCGGGGTACCTTCAGGGGCTGGAGGATTTCCGCAAGATCCCGTTGATGACGACCGACGCCGGTGTGTCGGTGCGCCTGGGCGACGTCGCGCGCATCCAGGTCGGCCCGGAGATGCGCCGCGGTATCGGCGAGCTCGATGGCGAAGGCGAAGCCGTCGGCGGCGTGATCGTGATGCGCTCGGGCAAGAATGCGCTGGAGACCATCACCGCCGTCAAGGAAAAGCTCCAGACCCTGCAGGCCAGTCTGCCCCAAGGCGTGGAAATCGTGCCGACCTACGACAGGTCCAACCTGATCGAGCGCGCGGTGCGCAACCTGGGCTTCAAGCTGTTCGAGGAGTTCATCGTCGTCGCGGTGGTGTGTTTCATCTTCCTGTTCCACCTGCGCTCCGCGTTCGTCGCGATCGTCTCGCTGCCGATCGGCATCCTTGCGGCCTTCATCGTGATGCGCTACCAGGGCGTCAATGCCAACATCATGTCGCTCGGCGGCATCGCGATCGCCATCGGCGCGATGGTGGATGCCGCGGTGGTGATGATCGAGAACGCCCACAAGCACATCGAGAAGTGGAAGCACGATCACCCTGACCAGACGCTGCGCGGAGAAACCCATTGGCGCGTGATCGCGGACTCGGCCGCCGAGGTGGGCCCTGCGCTGTTCTTCTCGCTGCTCATCATCACGCTGTCGTTCATCCCGGTCTTCACGCTGGAAGCCCAGGAAGGGCGGATGTTCTCGCCGCTGGCTTTCACCAAGACCTATGCAATGGCCGCCGCAGCGGGACTCTCGGTGACATTGATCCCGGTGCTGATGGGCTATCTGATCCGCGGCAGGATTCCTGATGAGAAGACCAACCCGTTGAACCGGCTGCTCATCGCGATCTATCAACCGCTGTTGAATGCGGTGCTGCGCTGGCCCAAACTGACGCTGTCGGGCGCCGTGGTCGTGCTGGTGCTGAGCCTGTGGCCGTTGCAGCACATCGGCGGCGAATTCATGCCACGCCTGGACGAGGGCGACTTGCTCTACATGCCATCGGCATTGCCTGGGCTGTCGGCGGGCAAGGCCAGCGAACTGCTGCAGCAGACCGACCGGCTGATCAAGACGGTTCCCGAAGTGGCAAGCGTCTACGGCAAGGCCGGGCGCGCCGAGTCGGCGACCGATCCGGCGCCGATGGAGATGTTCGAGACCACCATCCAGTTCAAGCCGCAGGACCAGTGGCGTGCCGGGATGACGCAGGACAAGCTGGTCGAGGAGCTCGACCGCATCGTCAGGGTGCCCGGCCTGACCAACATCTGGGTGCCACCGATCCGCAACCGCATCGACATGCTGGCCACGGGCATCAAGAGCCCGGTGGGCGTGAAGGTGGCGGGCACCGACCTTGCCACCATCGACCGCATCACCGGTGAGATCGAACGCGTGCTCAAGGACGTGCCGGGTGTCTCGAGCGCCCTGGCCGAGCGGCTCACCGGTGGCCGGTACGTGGACGTGAACATCAAGCGGGACGAGGCATCGCGGTTCGGAATGAACATCGCCGACGTGCAATCGGTCATCGCCTCGGCGGTGGGTGGCGAGAACATCGGCGAGACGGTCGAAGGCCTGCAGCGTTTCCCGATCAACGTGCGCTACCCGCGCGAGATCCGCGACTCGCTGGAGCAACTGCGCTCCCTCCCAATCGTCACCGAACGCGGTGCGCGATTGGTGCTCTCCGACGTGGCGGACATCCGGGTCACCGACGGGCCACCGATGCTGCGCAGCGAGAACGCGCGGCTGTCCGGCTGGGTCTACGTGGACATTCGCGGCAGGGATCTGCGTTCGGCGGTGCAGGACATGCAGCGCGTGGTTGTGAAGGAAGTGAAGCTGCCCCCGGGCTACGCGGTGTCGTGGTCCGGTCAGTTCGAGTTCCTGGAGCGCGCCACGGCGAAGTTGAAGGTGGTGGTGCCGTTCACGCTGCTGATCATCTTCGTGCTGCTGTACCTGACCTTCAAGCGCTTCGACGAAGCCCTGCTGATCATGGCGGCGCTGCCGTTCGCGCTGGTCGGGGGCATCTGGCTGCTCTACCTGCTCAGCTACAACCTGTCCGTTGCCGGTGCGGTCGGCTTCATCGCGCTCGCGGGGGTGTCGGCGGAGTTCGGCGTGATCATGCTGCTGTATCTGAAGCATGCCTGGGACGAGCGCGTCGACGACGGAAAGACAAGCACCGACGACCTGCTGGACGCGATCCGAGAAGGCGCGGTGCTGCGCGTGCGGCCCAAGGCCATGACGGTGGCGGTCATCTTGGCGGGTCTGTTCCCGATCATGTGGGGAACAGGCACGGGCTCGGAGGTGATGCAGCGCATTGCCGCGCCGATGGTGGGCGGCATGATCACGGCTCCGTTGCTGTCGATGTTCGTGATCCCCGCGGCGTACCTGCTGATGCGGCGGCCGCGCGAACCTCGCGAGCGGCACACACCTCGTCGCGCGCTCTGGAGAAAAGGCCATGGCTCAGCCTGACCACCCGCAACAACGGCGCACTTCTTTCGGTGCTGCGCTGCTCCTGTGCCTGTTCCTGGCCTTGTTCGGTACGGCGGCACAGGCGTCGGCGCCCGTGTTTCACGAAGAGGGGTGGACGGCGCGCACGGTCACTTCGGTCGCGACGGGGCCTGCTGCGTTCGCAATCATGGACGTGGCCCCAATGCCAGTAGCCATGGATGCCATGCCCTGCGCGCTGTGCTACAGCGCCCCAGCGCCATCGCTGCACGAGGTCGGCGGTGAATGCCGCGGACATGAGGCCACGGCGTGGCCGGTGCATCTGGCGCCGGTCCCGGATGGGAAATACTTCGACGCGGGAGGTCGGCACGTACGGTTGCCAGTGCGCATCCTGTACTGCCGGTGGCTGGATTGAACGGTGGCAGCGAGCGTCACAGCTCGCGTTTGTTTCCTTCCGATCAATTCCAGGAGTTCATCATGAGAAAGTCATTCCTCATTCTCGTCAGCGGCCTGATCTTGGGAGTCGTCTTGCCCGCTCTGGCGGGCCCCGATTTCCAGGTCATCGAGAAAGCGCGTAAGGCCAAGCAGGTGGCTGCCGCCGAGCGCCGCGCTGACATGCTCTCCAGCAAAGGTTCGCCGAACTGCCCGCCACCACCCCTCGTGCTGCCGCTGGATCACGGCCCACGCGCACTGACCACGCAGGGAGAAAACCGCTGGCGCAAAGCAAGGTACGAAGCACAGCTGAAGGCGTGCAAGAACGCGCCCTCGTAGTACTTTGGCGCCCGGCGCAGACCCGCGTCTTCCGGGCGCCGAAGCGCCATCGCTGTTGATCGGCGCCAAAACGCGTCCTCGTGCGTCTCAGCTCAACAGCGCCTTTCTCGCACAGCACATTGCCGACCATCGGCGCATTACAGCCAGCCTTCCGGCGCGAATTCGCTGGTGAGCAGCAACCAGATTTTTAGCCAGAATTCCGACTCGGGTTCGTCCGGATGCACAGGCCCCTCGCCGCCGGCCGGTGTGATCCATTCGATCGCCTGTCCTTCGGACAGTCGTAGTTGATGCGCCGCCTGCATCTTGGACAATGCAGCCAGACGAGCAACGTCTTCGGCAACTTCCGGAACATGTATCGCCAGCGCGCTTTCGGTGTTGATGCGATCGGAGCGGGGGTCGAAATTCATCGAGCCGACGAACAACTCCTTTCTGTCGATCACCAGCGATTTGGTATGCAGCCCCCCCACGGACAGTCCAAAGAGCTTGCGCTGCTCTTCGCGCCCGGCGCGCTGCGGGCTCAACTCGAACAGCGCAACACCGGCCGTCAGGAGCGCTGGTCTATAGCGGCGATAGGCCCCGTGCACGAGCGGCTGATCGGTTGAAGCGAGTGAGTTGGTCAACACGCTGACCTTCACACCCCGGCGAGCTGCTTCGGCCAGGAGGTCCACACCGGCGCGCCCCGGAATGAAATAGGGTGAGGTGAGCAATATCTCCACCGATGCGGCACGGATGTGCTCCAGGGCGTTGAGCCTCACGAGGTTGGAGCCATGCTCCTGTCTTCCCTGGGTCTGTGATGCGGAAAGCGCCTTGCCAGGCAGGTCCGCGTAGGATTCCCCGTCGCCCCATGCCAGATGCACACGGCCGGCAGCGAACTCTTTCGCCACCGATGAGCGGCCCAGCGCGTCTGGTGCATCGGCACCCGCCAATGCCGGAGCCGATGCTGACCGGGTCAGTGTCTCGAAACGATCGCGTAGCGCGTGTGCGTGTGCCGACCGTGCGGCGACGTATTCGATGGGCACGGTGGCGGCGCTGTTCCAGTAAAGGTCGAACTGGCGAGACATGTCACCAACGACTTTTCCTGCAGCCAGCACGTCCAGGTCGATGAAGTTGCCCGCGTCATTGCGCGTGAAATATTCATCGCCAATGTTGCGCCCCCCGGTGATCGCCCAGGCAGCATCGGCGACGAACAGCTTGTTGTGCATCCGGTGATTCAAGCGCCCGAAGAAGAATGGCGATGCCGCGAATCGAGCGAACACGCCGCCCGCCCTCAACGCGAACGGGTTGAAAAGCCGCACCTCAACGCGCTCGTGCGCGGCCAGGCAGGCCAGCAGTTCGTCCTGACCCTGTGTGTATAGATCGTCGATCAGCAGCCGCACTCGAACCCCCCGCGCCGCAGCGTCTCGCAAGGCCCGCATCATCTCGCGCCCCGTGGAGTCGGATTGAAAGATGAAGTACTGCAGGTCCAACGACCGCGTGGCCAACCGCGCAAGCTCAAGGCGTGCCTGCAGCGCGTCCGGCCCGGAGGGCAGCAACCGAAAGCCACTGGTTCCTTGCGCCGCGCGTGATGCTTCCACGACCTTGGACAGCGGTGCGTCTGCCGAGGCGGCAAGTGTGTGAGTGGGCGACGACGGCGGCGACTGGGGCAAGCCGAGGCAGCCGGACAAGGCGAGCAAGGTGCTCGCCATCGCAACGCGCCAAAGAGGAGTCAGTCTGTTCAAAATCTGTTGCTTCATGTCGAGCGGTTTTGTCGCACAGGTGAAATCGGAGAGCGCGGATATCGAGAAAGCCGAGGAATTTAAGCCGAGTTTCAGCAACCTTGGGGCCGCATTCGCTGAAAAGACGCGCTACGTCTCCCGGATGCTGATTCCTCTCAATTTGCCCCCAGCCAGATGTTGATGCGCTGCGTTCCATCGGGCGCGAAGGGGTGCATTCAAGCGCCTGGGCGCATGAGAGATCGATACCGCCGTTCGATCGCTCCGGACACACGACGACAGATGAAGTATTTGTAATCCATCTGTACGGCCATCGACAGATTGGATTTCTAGACTGACGACAGGGAGATCAACCGACGGCCGACCGAGAGCATCCGGGCTGTCATGGCTTTTTAGCCCGGCATGCACTCACACGGTCAAAGGAGAGTGTCATGTCGTCAAAACGCATAGGTTCAGCGCTCGCCATGGTCGTAAGCGCAGTTGTTCTCGCGCCCCCGACCTACGCGGAACCGTCCCACTTCGCGCCAACTGAAGCGGGTGTGGTTTACCACCCCGAGCATGCAGGGCCGACCAAACCCCGAGCCCAGATCACCGCAGAACTCGAAGCCGCTCAGAAGCATCCGTTCTGGACCTGGGCGAGTCGGTATGGCGCCCCATGGCCAGTCGCCAAGAGCGGTCCGGGAAAGACACGCGATGAAGTTCGAAAAGAGACCCTTCAGGCGATGCGAGACGGCACCATTCCGTCCGGCGAAAGATAGTCGCGAGCACACCTGCTGAGTAACAAGTGAGGAGAGCTGCTTCTTCAGCAGGTGCCCGGACTGCAACAGTCTTGCTACCCTTGGATTGGTGGGCATTTCGCCGAACCGAACGAACAGAATACACAGCAGTCGCCGGATTTCGGGCGAAGCAAGATCTTGCAGTTCTCGCATTCCTAGAAGAACTGACAGGCGTTCACAGGCAATGCCTTGAGCAGCGCCGCGTGACGTTGCGGCAGCACGACTCCGAACTCATAGAGAAGTCCCCTAGGGACGACGGCCTCGACCTGCCACTGGATAGTGGAGCTCCATGACTTTAAGCATCGCCTTCCACGGCACCGCCAGTTCCATCTCGACACGGAAGACTTCGCGCCTCGTCTCCTTCCTCTTGCCCGCTTTCTCCGCATCCGCAAAACTGATTTGGCTCATCGCTCGTGCTCTTTTCGTCCTGATGACGCAGTCTGATGCCGCACGAGGCTCCACTCGGCCTTGAATTTTTGCCGCTTGGCTTTAGGCCGCCTGCAACTTGTTAAGACGGCGAGCGACCTCCTGGCCCAGAAGGAATGCCGCCTCGATGCTTGCGACCTCAACTCCCGGGTGGCGCAGCGCCCACCGATCGCCAGCAGCATGAGAGGAGAAGAAGTGCACCTGACAGCAGAAAGATTGTCGGATGCCGGTTTGCGGCACCGCCAACGAAACAGCGGCGTCGGCTGGTTCGACCACGCATAGCTCGTGCGGGTCCACCGTCAGTGACACCGGCACACCCGTCTCCGGGCAGAGGGAGTGCACGCGCGCGGACTTGCCGATCAGGGCGGGAAACATCAGGGTGTCGAGGGCACACCAGGTGTACAGCCGGCGCCCTTCCAACTCAAAGGAATGGGGCGTTTGCCGCTGCGTGAGGCCGTACCCAACGATGTTGCCTATCCGGTCGTACTCAATGTCAGGTGCACCCCGCAATACCGTGTCGACTTGCGCCAATGACTGGCGCGAGGCTTTGGCCAACGCCCGCACAGACACGGGGAGGCCATTCGCGAGCTCACGCAAAAGTGCGACAAAGACGGGAGCAAATGCCTCCATCCTGCAGCCGCCCGACAACGCGTCGATGATGAGCGCGGCGTGGTCGCTCTTGTCAGTCATTGCCACCCCACAGTTCAGCATGGAGGGTCCTCAGCCAGCGCAGCACGAAAGCTGTGTCACATCCTTGGAGAAAGTCTGGGCCGCGAGCTTCAAGCCTTCCACCATCGTCAAGTATGGGAACAACTGGTCGGCCAGGTCTTGGACCGTCATGCCTCCTCGGATTGCAAGCGCCGCAGCCTGGATGAGTTCGCCTGCTTCGGCCGCCACCGCCTGCACACCCAGGATTCGGCCAGTACCGACCTCAGCAACGAGCTTGATGAAGCCACGCGTATCGAAATTGACTAGGGCGCGCGGCACGTTGTCCAGTGTCAACGTGCGGCTCTCGGCCTCGATCCCCGCTTGTTTCGCTTCGGCCTCGGTGCAGCCGACGGTCGCCACCTGCGGATCGGTGAACACGACAGCCGGCATTGCAGTCAAGTCGAGCTCAGCCTTTCCGCCCGTCATGTTGACGGCCGCACGTGTGCCAGCCGCCGCAGCCACATAGACGAACTGCGGTTGGTTCGTGCAGTCGCCTGCCGCATAGATGCCGGGGACGTTGGTTCGCATGCCGTGGTCGATGACGATGGCGCCACGCTCGCCGAGCTTCACGCCTGCGGCTTCGAGGTCCAGTCCGGCAGTGTTCGGCGAGCGTCCGGTGGCAACCAACAGTTGCTGCGCACGCAGAACGCCGTGATTCGTCGTCAAGGCGAACTCGCCGTTGGCGTACGCCACCTGGCTCGCCTCGGTCTGCTCCAGCACCACGATGCCTTCATCGCGAAACGCTGCGGTGACCGCCTTGCCGATGGCCGGATCATCCTGGGAGAAAAGTCTGCTGCGAGCCAAGATCGTGACCTGGCTGCCCAATCGGGCGAACGCCTGGGCAAGCTCCACCGCCACCACCGATGCACCGATCACCACCAGGCGCTGAGGGATCGCCTCGCAGGCCAAGGCTTCGGTCGACGTCCAGTAGGGCGTCTCCTTCAGGCCCGGGATTGGCGGCACAGCGGCGCTTGCACCGGTGGCCACCAGGCAGCGCTCAAAGGACACCTCCTGCTCGCCGCCTTCGTTCAGCGTCACCATCAGCGTATGACTGTCCTTGAAGCGCGCGGCGCCATGCACGACCGAGATGGCAGGTGTGCCGTTCAGGATGTTCTCGTACTTGCCATGGCGCAGTTCATCAACACGAGCTTGTTGCTGTGCAAGCAGCCGGTCTCGCAGCACAGTCGGCGCCGCCGCGGACAGGCCGGCGTCGAACGGACTTTCGCGGCGCATGTGCGCGACATGCGCGGCGCGGATCATGATCTTTGACGGCACACAGCCGACATTGACGCAAGTGCCGCCGATCGTGCCGCGTTCGATCAATGTGACTTGTGCGCCGTTCTCCACCGCCCTGAGCGCCGCAGCCATCGCGGCGCCGCCGCTACCGATCACCGCGACATGCAACGGTTGGCTACCTGAGCTCGGATGTGCGGCATTACCGAGCCATTGGCGGGCCTTGCCGAGCAACCCAGCGGGTGCCGAAATGTCGGCATGCAGCGCGCGGTAGCCGGCCGCTGCCACAGCCGTCGTCAGCGCAGCCGGCGATGTGCCTTCATCGAGCGTGAGCTTGGCCAGGCGGTCCGGGTAAGACACCGACACCGAGCGCACGCCGGGCACCTTCTGCAGTGCGCTGCGCACATGCTCAGCGCACGAGGCACAGGTCATGCCTTCAATTTGCAAGCGGGTCATTGAATGCCTGTCTGTGTACGTTGAAAATCTTCACTGCCTGCGTGGTTGCGCACTCGAGTCCGGAGCACACCTGCGATGCGCCGGCGCGAGCAGATCCCAGACCGAGACGGCGACCATGATGGTCAGGCCCGTGTAGAGCAGCCACTCGGTCCACCCATAGCCGAAGAACAGATAGAGCGCCGCCAGTACGATCGCGGGACCCACCATGCCCAGCACGCTGCGATGCCATTGCCGATGGCTGAACCAGCCCAACCCGTTGGCGAGAAGCGCAACCACTGCGAATAGCGGCAGCAGCCGGGTAATGACGAGTTCCTCGTACTGGCTCAGGAAACCCAGTCCGAGCGCCACCCCCAGGCTCCCCAGCGCCGGAAAGCACCCCGCGCAGCCCATCGCAGAGACGACGGTGCCCAGCGCCCCGGCCTTGTCCCCAATGCGAGTGATCAATCCCATGGTGAAGGACCTATTGCTTGGCGGTCGACGGGAACCCGGCGTCCGCGGTGGCCTTGATCACCGCCTGGATGCTGGTCTTAGCGTCATCGAAGGATACGACGGCCTGCTTCTTTTCGTAGCTCACATCGGCCCTGCTCACTCCGTTGACCTTGCCCAGCGCCTGCTTGACCGTGAACGGGCACGCCGCGCAGGTCATGCCCGGTACGGAGAGGGTGACGGTTTGCGGCGTGGCCCACGCGGGAGCGGTGAACGCAGCGAGCAGTGCGAGAACAGAAAGCAGCTTTTTCATGAAGAGGTCCTTTCAATAGAACAAGGGCAACACATAGGGAAACGCGAGCGCCACGACGACCAAGATCGCCACGATCCAGAACACGACCTGGTAGCCGAGCCGTACCTGGGGCACGGCACAAACGTCCCCGGGCTGACAGGCCTGCACCGGCCGAAAGATGCGTCGATAGGCGAAGAACAGCGCGACCAGCGCCACCCCGATGAAGAGCGGGCGATATGGCTCGAGCACGGACAGGTTCCCGATCCATGCACCGCTGACACCGAGCGTGACCAGAATCAGGGGGCCAAGACAACATGTCGAGGCGAGCAACGCGGCAAGTCCCCCTGCAATCAGGACTCCGCGACTGCTTTTCGTTTCTGGCATTGCCGCCATCCTTCCGGTTGTTTTTGAACTGGAGTAACCTTACTTCCGTAGTCAAGTACGGAGTCAAGCGGTATGGCAAATCAGGTGCACGACATCCTGACCATCGGCGCATTTGCCGAGTCGGCCGGGGTCAACGTGGAAACCATCAGGTTCTACCAACGCAAGGGCCTGCTGCCGCAGCCGGACAGGCCCTACGGCAGCATTCGGCGCTACGGAGAAACTGACGTGGCGCGTGTTCGGTTCGTCAAGTCCGCCCAGAGCCTGGGTTTCAGCCTCGACGAGGTATCCAGTTTGCTCGCATTGGATGACGGCACCCATTGCGACGAAGCGCGCCAGGTTGCGCAGGAAAAGCTCACCAATGTGCGCGCCAAGCTGGTCGATCTCCACCGCATCGAGTCGGTTCTGGCCACGTTGGTTGAAGATTGTTGCGCGAGCCACGACACGGTGTCATGCCCGTTGATTTCCGCGCTGCAGGAGCAGCCGTAGCAAAGCCCGTTTGAGCCTGCAGAGGTATCGAAATAGATCCCTTCTTGGGCGCCCAGCGCTCGTTCGAGGCGCAGTTTGCTTGTCACGGGAGGCTACGTTGCTCCCCACCAAGAGCTGATCCGCTGGTCAAGCGGCGTTGAGCGAACTGCTGCCCGTCACGTTGCACTGTGGCCGGGTGCCGAGTTGGCTGGCGCAAGCCGTAAAGCCGGGTCCGGCCACTTGGCTTCTTTGAACTCCAGTATGGAGCCTTGCTCAGAGCTTCTTGAATGAATTTTATAATTCAACTATTATTGAATCATGGAAGAAAAGATTGTCATTCGAGCTTTGGCCGCACTGGCCCAACCAGTGCGCCTGCAAGTTTTCCGCGCACTGGTCGTCGCCGGCCATACCGGCCTCACGCCGGGCGTGCTCGCCGAACGGCTTGGCGTGCCCTCGACCAGCCTCTCGTTCCACCTCAAGGAGCTGACGCACGCCAACCTGGTCAGCCAGGAGCGCGACGGCCGAAATCTGATCTACCGCGCGGTGTTCGAGCAGATGAATGCGCTACTCGGCTACCTCACGGAGAACTGCTGTCAGGGCGAGGCGTGCCTCACCGACAGCGCCACTGCCTGTGAATGCTGAAGGAGAAACCCATGAAGCGCTTCCACGTCCACCTGCATGTCGATGACCTCGCCAAGAGCATCGCCTTCTATTCCAACCTGTTCGCATCGCCGCCAGCACGTGTCGAGGCCGACTATGCGAAATGGATGCTCGACGATCCGCGCGTCAACTTCGCCATCTCGACGGTGGGAGAGGCGAAGGGCATCGACCACCTCGGCTTTCAAGCAGAGAGTTCGGACGAATTGATCGAGTTGAAGCGCCGAGCCGGCGCGGCCGACCGCACTGTGTTCGATGAGGGCGCGACGACATGCTGCTACGCGAAAAGCGAAAAGCACTGGGTCACTGATCCCCAAGGCATCGCCTGGGAACACTACCAAACCTTCGAGGACAACGAGAGCTTCGGACAGCGACGTGACCTGGTCAGCCAGCAGGTGCAAGGATGGTGCGAAAAGGCCGCTGATCGCGTTGGCCTCACCAAGGGCAAGAACGCCTGCTGCTGACGGATGCACCATGTCTCAAGAAACTGTCGCTGCGCCACCGGAGTCGGTGGTCAAGTCCCTCTTTGTGCGTGCCGAAGCTGAGTCGCTCGCGTCCGTGCGAACGCTGCTTCGGGAGGCCGGCCTGCCCGAGTCCGATCTGCAGGAAAAGCACATGGAAGCCTTCTTCGTGAGCCGCGCCGGCGACGAAGGGATTCTTGCCTGTGTCGGCTTGGAACGCTTCGGCGACACCGCGTTGCTCCGCTCCCTCGCGGTTCGCGCCGATGCACGTGGCAATGGTGTGGGGGACCAGGCCCTCCAAACCATGGAGGCCTTTGCTGCGTCGAAAGGCGTGAATCGCCTCTGCATCCTGACCACCACGGCAGAGCCATTCTTCGAGGCCCGAGGCTTCGAGCGCTGCGACCGCACGGCGCTACCGGCCTCCGTGCAGGCCAGCAGCGAATTCAAGAGCCTTTGCCCGGCCTCGGCCGTCTGCATGTTCAAAGAGATCAACCCGACTTCCTCCACCGAAAAACATCGTCATGGCTGAGAAAACCTACAACGTCCTTTTCATCTGCACGGGCAACTCTGCGCGCTCCATCCTGGCCGAGGGCCTGCTCAACTACCTGGGCAAAGGGCGATTCAAGGCCTACTCCGCTGGCAGCCATCCTGCCGGCAAGGTCAACGCCTACGCATTGCTCACTCTGGACAAGATGCACCTTCCCGCCACCGGCTATCGCAGCAAGAACTGGGAAGAGTTCGCGAAGCCGGATGCGCCGGTGATGGATTTCGTTCTCACCGTCTGCGACAAGGCCGCGGGCGAGGTGTGCCCTGTGTGGCCCGGCCAGCCGATGACCGCGCACTGGGGCGTGGCCGACCCCGCAGCCTTCGCGGGGCCGGAAGAAGCTACCGAGCGCCAGTTCATGGACACGGCCCTCACGCTGAAGCGCCGGATCGAGCTGATGCTGGCCCTGCCTCTGGCCCGGCTCGACTCGATGGCCATCCAGCGCGAGATCCGCGATATCGGCAAGGTTCAGAAGGCTGCGCAATGACGCTCAACGTACTCATCCTCTGCACTCACAATTCGGCCCGCAGCGTGCTGGCCGAAGGCATGCTCAACCACTGGGCCCGCCAGCTCGGCAAGGACGTGAAGGCGTTCAGCGCCGGCAGCGCACCCAGCGGAAGAATCAATCCGTTCGCCATCGAAGTGCTGCAGGCGGCCGGCGTGAACACCGAGGGCTTTCGCAGCAAGAGCTGGGACGAGTTCTCCACGCCGGTCATGCATGTGGTCATCACCGTCTGCGACAGCGCGGCGCAGGAAGCATGCCCGTACTGGCCCGGAACGCGCGTCAAGATTCACTGGGGCTATCCGGACCCATCGAACACCGAGGGCGGCGACGCGGCAAAACGCCAGGCCTTCGAGCTGACGCGCCAGGCGATCTCCTACCGCATGCTGCAACTGCTCGCACTGGACAACCCGCAAGCCATGAGCGACGCCGAGCTGCAAGAGCGGCTGAAGCGCATCTCCGCGAACTGACACCATGAGTGCAGTCATCGAAAGCCCGCGCGCCAGCGCGGCCCCCATGAGCGTGTTCGAGCGCTACCTGACGGTGTGGGTGTTCCTCTGCATCGTCGTCGGTATCGCATTGGGGCAATTGCTCCCGGCCGTGTTCCAGGCCGTTGGCCGCCTCGAGGTCGCCAAGGTCAACATCCCCGTGGGCGTGTTGATCTGGGCGATGATCATCCCGATGCTGCTGCGGGTCGATTTCGCAGCCCTTGCGCAGGTGAAAAACCACTGGCGCGGCATCGGCGTGACGCTGTTCATCAACTGGGCGGTGAAGCCGTTCTCGATGGCATTCCTGGCATGGCTCTTCGTGCGCCAGGTCTTTGCGGGCCACTTGCCAGCCGACCAACTCGACAGCTACGTCGCAGGCTTGATCCTGCTGGCCGCCGCGCCCTGCACGGCAATGGTCTTCGTCTGGAGCCGCCTGACTGGCGGCGACCCTGTCTTCACGCTGTCGCAGGTCGCCTTGAACGACGCCATCATGGTGTTCGCCTTCGCTCCCATCGTCGGTTTGCTGCTGGGGCTGTCAGCCATCACCGTGCCGTGGGACACGCTCATCACCTCGGTGGGGCTCTACATCGTCCTGCCGGTGATCTTCGCGCAGGTGCTGCGCAAACGACTGCTGAAGAACGGGCCCGCGGCTTTCGAACGAGCGATGCATCGCATCGGGCCGTGGTCGATTGCGGCGCTCCTGCTGACGCTCGTGCTGCTGTTCGCGTTCCAGGGTGAGGCCATCATCAAGCAGCCGCTGGTGATCGCGATGCTTGCGGTGCCGATCCTGATTCAGGTGGTGCTGAACTCTGGCCTGGCCTACTGGCTCAACCGGAAGCTCGGCGAGAAGCACAGCATCGCATGTCCCTCCGCGCTGATCGGCGCCTCCAACTTCTTCGAGCTGGCGGTGGCCGCGGCCATCAGCCTGTTCGGCTTCCACTCGGGGGCGGCCCTGGCCACCGTGGTTGGCGTGCTGATCGAGGTGCCGCTCATGCTGGCGGTGGTGAAGGTCGTGAATTCGTCGCGAGGCTGGTATGAGTCGTGAGCTGCCAAACGTAGATCCTGAGCTGTTCGAAAAGGCCGATCCGGATCTGCTGATGCCGGCGCAGCGCTCCACCCACGCGCCCCGCATCCTGCTGCTGTATGGCTCGGTCCGTGAGCGCTCCTACAGCCGCTTGCTGACCGAAGAAGCAGCGCGGCTTCTTCGCGCGCTCGGCGCCGAGACGCGGATCTTCGATCCTCGCGGCTTGCCGTTGCCGGACGCAGAGCCCGACGACCACCCCAAGGTAGTGGAGCTGCGCGAGCTCGCCCAGTGGGCAGAGGGAATGGTCTGGACCTCGCCCGAACGCCACGGCGCCATGACCGGCATCATGAAAGCCCAGATCGACTGGATTCCGCTGGCCATGGGCTCCGTTCGGCCCACGCAAGGCAAGACGCTCGCGGTGATGGAGGTGTCGGGCGGCTCCCAGTCGTTCAACGCCGTGAACCAGCTGCGCGTGCTTGGCCGCTGGATGCGCATGATCACGATCCCCAACCAGTCGTCGGTGGCCAAGGCCTTCATGGAGTTCGACGAGGCCGGGCGCATGAAGCCCTCTCCCTACTACGAGCGCGTGGTCGACGTGATGGAAGAGCTGGTGAAGTTCACGCTGCTCACGCGCGACTGCGCGGGCTACCTCGTGGACCGCTACAGCGAGCGGCGCGAGAGTGCCGAGGCATTGTCGAAGCGGGTCAACCTGCGCAGCATCTGAGCGGGGCGAACCCAGGGTGCAAAGCAAGACCACGACGACGGTGATGCTGGGTGTGGCTCAGACCCTGGCGTGGGCCTCGTCGTATTACCTCCCCGCGGTGCTGGCCGGTGCCATCGGCAAGGACATCGGAATTTCCACGTCCACGGTCTTCGGTGCTTTCTCGATGGCGCTGCTCGTCGCGGCCGGCATCGGCCCCTTCGCCGGCCGGCTCATCGACCGCTTGGGCGGACGCCCGGTGCTCATCGCCAGCAACGTGGTGTTTGCCGCAGGGTTGGCGGCGTTGAGCCAGTCCACGCATGCCAGCCATGTATTCGTCGCTTGGGCGTTGATGGGCCTGGCCATGGGCAGCGGGCTCTACGAGGCTGCGTTCGCCACCGTTGTACGCCTGCATGGCCAGGATGCGCGCAGAGCAATCACCGGCATCACACTGTTCGCAGGCTTTGCGAGCACCGTGGGGTGGCCTTTGTCGGCCTATCTGGAAAGCACCGTGGGCTGGCGCGGGGCGTGTCTTGCGTGGGCGGCATTGCATCTGGTGATCGGCCTTCCACTCAATGTGCTGCTGCCACGCGCTGCCCGGGCCGATCAGGCTTCGCAGGAGGCAACTGTCGCCAACAAGGGCGCGGGCGCGGGTCTTGCGCCAGCGCAGCCGCGCCGCGCCGCTTTCCTGATGGCATACGTCTTTGCCGTCACCTGGTTCATCAGCACGGCAATGGCCGCGCATCTGCCGGAACTGCTGCTCGCCAGCGGTGCCACGCTGGCCGCGGCAGTTGGCATCGCCGCCCTGGTCGGTCCAGCCCAGGTGGTGGGACGGGTGATCGAGTTCACTTTTCTCAAGCGTGCGCATCCGCTTTTGTCGGCCCGATTGGCCACGCTGGCTCACCCGCTGGGCGCTCTCTGCCTCGGCCTGCTCGGTACTTCGGCCACCGCTGCTTTCGCGGTGCTGCACGGCTTGGGAAATGGCATCCTGACCATCGCCATCGGGACGCTTCCGCTGCTGATCTTTGGTGCCGAGGGCTACGGGCAGCGCCAAGGATTCCTGATGGTGCCAGCGCGCATCGTGCAGGCCGGGGCACCGTTTCTGTTCGGCATTGCGGTGGAGCGATGGGGTGACGGGGCACTGTGGTTCTCCGCTGCCCTTGGCCTGTCCGCATGCCTTGCGCTTGTGGTCATGACGGCCGACATGAGGAACGCACCACTTGTTGCTGAGGGGCACTGAAATCGGAATTCTGGTCAACGCATGACCACGCGTCGTGGTCGCTATCAGTGGTGACCATCACAGGCTCAGCCAGTCCGATTTGGCGCAAGCGCCACGAAGGTCGCGCGCACCGATTGACCGGTCTGGTCCGATGGCGCGCTCGGGCATGACGGGATGGTAAAGGCTCGTTTGCTCTGCCCAAGTGCCGATTGCCATCCATGCCTGTCGCAATCAACTGACATCGCAAACTTCGACGCGCCACTGTCGTGATTGCACGTCCGACACCATGGCCCCCGGCCACATCCTCCTTCGCCAGAGGTTTTGCTCAGCGGAGAACGCAATTATCGGATTCCATTCCAAATTGACAAGATTTCCGAGCCGGATGAAGCCCCCGCCCTCTGTCATCCGTGAATCTGGTTGCCGAGACGACTCGCTCTTTGTAAGGTTCCGGCCATGACGCTTCGTTTCCGAATTGAATTGCTCTTGGATACATCGCCGGATGGCAGTGATGCCGTTCGCCGCGTTGTCCTCGTGGACCGCGAAACCGAGTTGCAGCACGAGCTTGCAGTAGCTTTTTTGCTCGACGAATTTGGTCAGACGCCGCTGAATACCCAGATCGCGGTTCTTTTGGATCTCGCGTTCTTTCTCGAATGGCAGCTGCTTCGCGCAAGGCGTGCTGAAGCCTCGGGAAAGGCGAAAGCGCCCTTCATCAGTCCGGAAGGCCGCGTGCTTGCTGGCATACGTGCACTGACGAGCAGAGAAATTACTGAGTACTGCCGTTGGGCATGCCTGTCAGCCGACAAGCTCGCGACCGCGCTACAGGACGAATCCTCTACCTTCGCTCTGTTGGCAACCGGCAAAGCCGTCAAATTCGGCACGTCGAACCGCCGCATCAGGACCACCGGAAACTATGTTGCCTGGCTGACGAAGGAATGCGACCCTCGGTCGGAACTCACCGCGGAGGAGCATCGAATGCTCGAAGCCAGCGCGCAGAGCATTCGAATGGAATTTCATAAGCACATCGCTACAGGCGACGATTCTGTAGAGGTGCGCTCGTTAAACGATGAACAACGGAGCAGCGTTGAGAGAGCCATCGGGAACGGTGGCCCATTTCCTCAAACTCCAACAGGGCAGCGCGATCGCTTGATCGTGGAAACACTCCACGAGTCGGGCCTCAGAGCGGGAGAGTTACTCAAGCTCTGCTGTGTAGATGTGATGGAGTCGTGGGAATACAAGCCTGAGCACTTCACCGGATGCATCAAGGTCGTCGAAGCGCAGAACGATCCTGCCGACACTCGATTGCACGAACCCGCTTGCAAGACCGGGGGTGGCTTGGTGCCGATCTCCACATCACTTGCGACCAAACTCATTGAATACATCGTTGGCGATCGTGAAGCGGCCGTCTTCAAATCAAACTCAGCGACGCCCTTTCTGTTTGTAAATCATGAGGGCAAGTACGAAGGAAGCCCCCTCGGCCGAAGGAACCTGAATCGCATACTCGCCAAACTCAAATCCTTCGAATCGCTCCCTTCCACCATCTCGCCTCACGTCCTGCGACACACCAACCTCAATCACGTTTACAAGACTGCGACGTCAAAAGGCCGTGACGCTCGTGAAATCGTGATCCAACGAGGTCGATGGTCTACGAAATCAACAATGCCGGATCGATACGCCGCTCGTGCAATCGAAGAACGCTCGGCTGAGCTCGTTCAGCAAAGAGACCGGATCATTTCCTGACGAGATTGCGGCATGTACGGCCCATACACCGAGTTCGTTGTCGGGAGCGAGGAAGTTTTTCCCGACGGTCTTCCAACTCACATCAAGGTCATCGACAACGAATCGCGGCTCATCCCCGTCAATTTGGACGGCATGATGCTTCCCAAAACCGATGGCATAGAAAGCGTATTCAGGCTCAGGAATGTCGAGGATCTGCTGACGCCCGCAACAGCGACCATTTATTACGCAGTGGTTCTGCACGCCTTGGACGGCCACCGTAAGGTCTCCACCGCGGTCCAGTGGTTTTCTCGTTTTGAGCGGATGATCAGAAGGTTGAATCTCACCGCAAGAGTTGCATCCATCACGCTGAAGATGTACATGGAGGAAGCGCGGCAATCGTCACCGAATGATCTAAAGACGCTCAGGAGCTTGTTGAGGTATTGGATACGTCTCCGCTATCCAGGCATCGCCCCAGACCTCAAGGCGCACATTCTGACCTCTCAATCGCCGAAGAGCGCGACCTCCATCGAGATTCAGGCAAGGAAGGCGCACGAGCGCCCCTTCTCGATCGAGAAGGTGCGCTCGATTCATCGACAAGTAGATGACCTGTACATCGACGGGAAGTTCAATCCACAGCAGAACCTGCTTTGGCGTCTGATGATCTCCGAGGCTTTGCGGCCCTCGCAAATGCAACTCTTGAGGGTCAAGGACGTTTCATTGTCCGCCAAGACACTCGCAGTGCCTCTGGTCAAACTTCATGGAAGACCGAGCCGCTCGAGGATGATGACCGTGAGCGTCTCAGAGGCTGTACACGTGGCTCTTCGCGATCACCTGGCTTGGATGGAGAAGCTGTCTGGCCGCAACCTTTCTCCCGATCAGCCACTCTTTTGCGTCAACATCAATCAGCACGTTCCTTTTCTACAGAAGCAATCCCTCGGTATCACATCTCTGATAGTTCGCACTCGAGGGCGAATCACAGACCACATTGCAGACCTAGGCGATCTCGATCTTTTCACCAGGCGATTCAAACACACAAAACTCACCCATCTGGCCATCCTCGGTGCTCCATTGGAGGTCCTCAGGCAGGCGGCCTTTCACACCACCACCGGTTCGCTCACGCGCTATGTCAATTTGACCGACGAGATGGCTGAGGCGTATGAGCGGCAGATGGATCCGCACTTTGTGCTTGTCATAAACGCGTTTAGAGGTTCGGTGCTGGATGCGGGCAACGAGAAGTCCATACCTGAAGACAACCTCATCCTCGACGCCGAGTTGAACGACAGCCTGGGCGGATGCGGAGATGAACTATGCGGCGTTTTGGCTCCCGATGGTTGCTATATCTGTCCGCGGTTCAAGGCCTTCGTAGATGGACCGCACGACCAAGTTCTAGCGAAGATGGAGAAGGCGCGAGAAAGGAAAGTGCTGATGCTATTGCCAGTGGAAACGATTCAAAGAGACGACAACATCATCTCCGCGGTGAAGCAGGTCATTCATATCTGTGAGAGCAAGAGGAAAAACGAATGCAGGGAGTAGTTCCGCTTTTCAGGACCGAGACCGCTGCGGGCCCCGACAGATTTAATGAGTTTGTCAGGTGGGGATGCCCCGGTGGAGTCGCAGGTTTTGACGCTGTGCACGAGCAAGGTTATGACCCCAGTGTTCCGTGGTTTGCGATGGCTCCGCATCGCCTGAAAGCGGGTGACAAGACCACACGACTACCGCTCATCAAGATCGAGCACCGTGAACGGGCACGAAAGATATTCATTCGCACTCGAACGGGGCCGCCCAGGATCACCGCCCCTGAGGCAATGGTTGGCGGAGACCGTTTCCTCACGTTTGCGAAGACATACATCAACGTGATGATCATCTACCGCAATCTGAGAGGGGCTCCGAAGACGATCGCCCGCACCCTGGAGCTTCTGGACTGGGCTCTGCGCCAGCTCAACTCTGGAAACAATGACCCAAGCTTGCTGACGCGCGCGACCTTCGTTCTCGCCGAACAAACGTTGATTGGCGGATCAGATTGCGCATCTGTCAAATACGATATTGGATGCGAGTTGGACTTGCTCGCAGGTATGTTGCAGGGTGGCCATCACACGAAAAGTTTCAGGTTTGGCCAATACGGATTCGGCCTGCTGGCAACTCGGTTCACTTTCAAGTCCAAGGTGCCCAGCCCGACGAAACGGAAAGCACAACTTCTTGATGACGATGTGCAGAAGAAGAGCCAGTCCAGGCGTCTACCGAATGAAGTCGTAGCTGCTGTTGGACTGGCATACCGTTCTGCGCAACAGCGCTTCGGTCCGGCACACGAAGTTACCTCAATGGCCGCATTGGTAGCGCTGCCCTTCACAACCGTGTCGATGCGGCTATCGGATCTATTGCAGCTCCACCCCGACGCCCTCAGGAGCGTTGACGGAAGGGTTCGGATATCAATTTATCGACCCAAGACCGATCTGTACCAAGAACTTCCTGTCCCGAAACTACTCGGGGCTCTTGCCCAGGAACTGTTCGAGGTCGCCGGCAATTTCTCAGCGGACGCAAGAGCAGCGTTCAAGTACTACATTGAGAACTTCGACAGCTTCGAAAAGATCAATCAGCTGTATATCCCGGACCACCTGCAGAGCGATTTTTCGCAGTCGTACTTCAGAAGACCTCCGTTCGGCACCAAAAAGACTGCTCCACATGTACCCGTCAGTGCCGTAGATTCAATGGCTCATGCGTCTCCTTCACTCTACGACAAGATCCCAGAAGTCATCTGCGTCAAGCTGCGCACGCTACGTGGCGTGAACCATCCCCAAGACTTCTTCCCGCAGCAGACCAGATCTCAAGTCTCAGGGCGAATCTACCTATCACACCTCGATCTGAGCGTGTTGTTCAGGGTCATCGGGGTCAAATTGCCTAGTGAAGTCCAACTGCTTGAAAAAGATATCTTCATTGATCGGGACTACTTACTCAACTCGATCTCTGCAAACGAAGGACAGAAGATCGGAATCGAACTGGCTTTTCTGGTGGCTGGGCGAAGTCTTTCCTGTTTTTCCAGTGTTGAAGAGTTGCGTACCAGACTTTTGGCGGACTTCAAGAAGGCAAGATTCCCTCACTGGCCTTACTCATCCAGCGACAGAAAGACGCGGCTCGACGAGGTCCTCTGCGCCGCGTTTGATGGTCAGCTTGATCAGGAAACTGATCACTTGGCGCGGAAGCGAGCTTGGTGGCGCCCTGTTGTCCTCACGTATTCTCGCTTTCTCAGATGGACTAGCGTGCGCTTGGGTAAGCCTCCAAGACTCTTCGCGACACTGAACATCAAACTCTCGAATGGCGAATATCCATCGTTCACCCTTCACGACACACGAGCCTATCTTCAAACACGAGCGCTAACGTTGGGGGTGAGCGAGCAGTACCTTGATCTACTTGCCGGACGAACGTCAGGCCCGCAGTCAGCACATTACGATTTGCGCACCCCGGCAGAGATTGTGAGCGGCTCTATCGAGGGGTTTGATCCGGCAGTCGACTTTAAGGTGATTGGCCCTGTTGCGAACGCCGCTCGAACAATTGAAGTAGTAGATCGAGAGATCTTTCTCTTTGAAAGAGCTGTTCCCAAGCAAATCACAGAAGTGGGGGGATGCTCAACATCTTGGTCTCTCAACCCTTGTGAACAGCATGGTGACTGCATGGGGTGTGCCCACCACGTCTGGAGGAAAGGGGACAAGAAGCGCTTGCCGATCATCAAAGAGATGCATCGGCACTCCCTCCACATGATCGCCGAGGGACGCAAAAAATTGCGATCGAGCGGGGGCCTGAAGAAGCCGATCGAGCGCCACATCAGACAACACGGATGGGTTCGCGCTCGCTGTGAAGAGATCTTCGCTGTGGAGAATGACCCCTCAATTGCACCAGGCACGCTCGTGACGTTCGATGCGGCGCCAGCGGCTCTGGGCCTGTCCGAACTCACGTCTCGATTACACGATAAACATGTCGGCGAGCCGCCGGAAAGAGATGACGATGGGGATGCCAAAGATTAGTCGGAGGGCCGAAGCGGCGATCGTCGTCATCTTGAAAGAATGGCCGGCCAAGCAGCGATTGACCTGGGATTCGCTAAGAAGGCAAATTGCCAAGAAATTCAAAGCTTCAGACGTGTGGTCGCGCCAATCGCTCAGCGCGAATGAGGCCATCTATAACGCGTACGAGGCGGCCAAGAAGCCAGGTGTTGAGCGCTCGAGCGCTCCCCAGCACAGTCGGTCTTGGTACGTGAAGCGAGTTATTGAGTTGGAACTACAGGTTGCCGACCTGTCTGCGAAAAAAACTGCACTGCAGTTGCGTCACATGCAGCTGATCCACAACGTGTCCCTATTGCCCGGTGGCATCGGGCTGCTGGCTCTTCCATTGCCCAGTAATACGCGCAGAAGGCGAGAAGATAGGTAGAGAGCCAACCGCGAGACGCTGCCATTCGACAAGGAATGGTATCCCTCTACGGTTCGCCCCGACTCTTGTGCTCATGCGCTCTTCGGCTCCATTCGGCGCCAAGCTCCCCGATCAGCTAGCTGAACTACCGATTGTTGAAGTACCAGGCATGAGCCGGATCGGGGCCACGACGACTTCCGAAGGCTCATTCGGCGCAGCGAGCCAGTTGCTGACATCGTCCAGTTCGCCGCTCACCTTCGCTGGCGTGTTGAAGTCATGCAACTTTCGGTCGAGCAGATGCGACGGCACCACATCTGTCAACGCACGAAACATGTTGTCGGAGCGCCCCGGGAAGCGTCGATCCCATTCCTGAATCATTTCCTTCATTGCTCTGCGCTGAAGGTTGGGCTGAGAGCCGCACAGATTGCAAGGGATGATCGGGAAATTCATCGCCGCCGAATAGGCCTTGATGTCTCGCTCGTTGCAATACGCGAGCGGGCGAATGACTACATTTCTTCCGTCGTCCGAGACCAGCTTCGGCGGCATGGTTTTCAGCTTTCCGCCGAAGAACATGTTGAGAAGCAGCGTCTCCAAGATGTCGTCGCGATGGTGGCCCAACGCTACCTTGGTGGCGCCCAATTCCACTGCGGTCCGGTAGAGGATGCCGCGTCGCAGCCTTGAGCAAAGAGCGCAAGTCGTTTTCCCCTCAGGCACCTTCTCTTTGACAATGGAGTAGGTGTCTTCCTCGATGACGCGAAATGGGACGTTCAGTTGAGTCAAATATGCGGGAAGGATGTCCTCCGGGAAGCCTGGCTGCTTTTGGTCCAGGTTGACTGCTACGACATCAAAATTGATCGGAGCGACTTCCCGGAGGTAAAGAAGGCTGTCCAGCATGGTGTAGCTGTCTGCCCCACCCGACAGACAGACCATGACGAGATCACCTTCCTCGATCATCCCGTAGTCAACGACAGCTTGGCCGGCGAGTCGGCGGATGCGCTTGCGCAGCTTATTAAATTCAACACTCATAGAGAACCTTTCGTGGAATTGTAGGGAAGACTTGTCAGCAACGCCCTCCGATGTAAACATTGGCCAGTCTGGCGACGTTTCTTGACAAAATTCAACGGCTGTAAAGGACCGCGCCTAGCCGCTGCGACCCGTCACTCTTGAAGGCCTCGGAAAAAGCATGTTCTTGATGGGCTCTACGTCCGATAAGCAAGGACAGCTATGCGCTGCTCGACATCCTGCTCAAGATGAAGGCGCGCGCGCCGATCCACTTCGACATCGTCGCGGTCAACCTCGACCAGAAGCAGCCCGGCTTCCCCGAGGAAGTGCTGCCGAAGTACCTGAGCGAACTCGGCGTGGCCTTCCACATCGAGAACCAGGACACCTACAGCATCGTCAAGCGCGTGATCCCCGAGGGCAAGACCACCTGCGGCCTGTGCAGCCGGCTGCGCCGCGGCATCCTGTACCGCGTGGCCGACGAGCTGGGCGCCACCAAGGTCGCGCTGGGCCACCACCGCGACGACATGCTGCAGACCTTCTTCCTCAACATGTTCTTCGGCGGCAAGCTCAAGAGCATGCCGCCCAAGCTGGTGAGCGACGACGGCAAGCACATCGTGATCCGCCCGCTGGCCTACGTGGCCGAGAAGGACACCGTGCGCTGGGCGCAGCACCGCGAGTTCCCGATCATTCCCTGCACCCTGTGCGGCAGCCAGGAGAACCTGCAGCGCAAGCAGGTCGGCGAGATGCTGCGCGAGTGGGACAAGAAATACCCCGGCCGCGTGGAAAACATGTTCACTGCGCTGCAGAACGTCGTGCCTTCGCACCTGCTCGATGGAACGCAGCACGATTTCAAGGGTCTGAAGGCGACGGGCGTGGCCGACGAGAACGGCGACAAGGCCTTCGACACGCCCTCTTTCGACCTGCTCTCCCAGGCACCCTCGGCCCTGCGCATCATTCAAGGCTGACTCGGGCAACCCAGGGGACTTTGAGGGCCTGAGGCCCGGAGACCCTTATGTATCGTGCGTTTTCCGCTTTATTCCTGACAGCCGCCCTGAGCGGCTGCGCCACCTCGTGGGTGGTCGACAGCAACGTCAAGAGCTTCGCCACGCCGGGCACCACCGTGCCGCCGGGCGCCACCTACCGCTTCGAGCGCCTGCCTTCGCAGCAGGCCGACACTGCACGCCAGGAAGGGCTCGAGGCCATGGCCGCCGCGGCGCTCGACAAGGTCGGCCTGCGCCGCGACGACGCCAGGCCGCAGTACACCGCGCAGATCAATGCGCGCGTCACGGCGGCGCTCTCGCCCTGGGCCGATCCGTGGCTGTACGGGCCCGGCCCGTGGGGGTACGGTTACGGCGGCTATGGCGGCTACTACAGCCACCGCTGGTATGGCGGCGGCTGGTACGGCGGCCCGATGTTCATGCCGCAGCCGTCCAACCCCTGGTACGCACGCGAAGTCAGCCTCGTGCTGCGCGAGGCGGACGGCGGCAACCGGGTCGTCTACGAGACCCGCGCGCGCAACGACGGCCCCTACAGCTCGAGCGCGGCCATCCTGCCGGTGATGTTCGAGGCCGCGCTGCAGGGCTTTCCGAACCCGCCGCCGGGCGAGCGCCGCGTGAACATCGAGCTCACGCCGGCCAGCAAGAAATGAGCCCCTCCTAGAATTCCGACGGATGGACGCCAACCTCACCCGCCTGATCGCCGTGCGCCACGGCGAAACCGCCTGGAACGTCGACACCCGCATCCAGGGCCACCTCGACATCGGACTCAATGCCACCGGCCTCTGGCAGGCGCAGCGCGCCGGTCAGGCGCTGGCCGACGAGCCGATCGCGGCGGTCTATGCCAGCGACCTCTCGCGTGCCTGGCAGACCGCCCAGGCCATCGCCGAGCCCCACGGCCTCGACGTTCAGCCCGATCTGGGTCTGCGCGAGCGCGCCTTCGGCCGCTTCGAGGGCATGAGCTTCGCCGAGATCGAGGCCACGCTGCCCGAGGAGGCCCGGCGCTGGCGCGAGCGCGACCCCGAGTTCGAGCCCGAAGGCGGCGGCGAAAGCCTGCTGACCTTCCGCGACCGCGTGACGCACACCGCCTCGACCATCGCCGCGCGCCATCCGGGCGAGTTGGTGGTGCTCGTGGCCCACGGCGGCGTGATGGATGTGCTCTACCGCGCCGCCACGCGCCAGGAGCTGCAGGCGCCGCGCACCTGGCAGCTCGGCAACGCGGCGATCAACCGCATGCTGTGGACGCCCGAGGGTTTCAGCCTTGTGGGCTGGAGCGACATCGCCCATCTGGCCACGGACGCACCCCTCGACGAAACCACGACCTGACGCGACTCAGGCCGCAGCCTTCAGGTCTTCGAGCGGCCCGAAGAACTCGTAGTGGATCTGCTGCGCGGGCACGCCCAGCGTCACGCCGTTCGCGTACATGGCCTGCATGAAAGGCTTCGGGCCGAGGAAGTAGAAGTCCACGTCGCGGTCGGCCGGCAGGGCCTGCGCGAGCAGCTCCTGCGTCACGAAACCGGTCGCGTGCGGGCGGTCGCTGTCGCGCGGCGTGTCATACACGTACAGCGCTTCCACGTTCGCATGCGCGGCCGCCAGTGCGTCGACGCGTTCGCGGAAGGCGTGCACGCCGCCGTGGCGCGCGGCATGGATGAAGCGGATCGAACGGCCCGTGGGCGCAGCGGCCTCGAGCATGCTCATCGCGGGCGTGATGCCCACGCCGCCCGTCACCAGCACCAGCGGCCGGCCTTCGGCGGGCACGGGCTTCAGCACGAAATCGCCGCAGGGCGGCAGCACGTCGAGCACGGTGCCCGCCTGCGCATGCGCGTGCAGCCAGTTCGACACGCGGCCGCCCTCCTCGCGCTTCACGCTGATGCGGTACCAGGGCTTGCCGGGCGCATCGGACAGCGAGTAGTTGCGCCGCACGGTCTCGCCGTCGATGTCCAGCACGAGCGTGAGGTACTGGCCCGGCGTGAACGCGAGCAGCGCGGCGCCGTCCTCGGGCTCCAGGTAGAGCGAGAGGATGAGTTCGCTCTCGGCTTCGCGCCGCGCCACGCGGAAACGCCGCTGGCCGCGCCAGCCGCCGGGCTGCTGTTCGTTGGCGCGGTAGACCTCTTCTTCGGCGGCGATCAGCAGGTCGGCCAGCGCCTGGTAGGCCTCGGCCCAGGCCGCGAGGATCTCGTCGGTGGCGACCTCACCCAGCACCTCGCGGATGGCCTGCAGCAGGCAGCGGCCGACGACGGGGTAGTGCTCGGGCAGCACGCCCAGCGCGGCGTGCTTCTGGATGATGCGCGGCAACGCGCCGGCCAGGGCCTCGAGACGGTCGATGTGGGCCGCGTACGCCAGCACCGCGCCGGCCAATGCACGCGCCTGCGTGCCGCTGGCCTGGTGCGCTTCGTTGAAGAAGGCCTTCACCTCGGGATGGTTCGTGAACATGAGCCGGTAGAAGTGCGACGTGATCGCCTCGCCCTGCGACTGCAGCAGGGGAACGGTGGCCTTGACGAGCGAGATGGTGCGTTCGGAAAACATGGCGGATGAGATGCAAAGAGTGAAGAAGTGACTCTTGTGCAGTCATGAAACGTGCCAGCCGCCGCGCCTGCGCAAGTCCTTGTTTCACAAGCCATTTCTTTGAGCGTGGTCAAACCGACCACGCGCGGGCGTTGTCAAATCGACCCCATGAGTGCAGAAATGACCACATCGGACGCCCCCGACCTCGCGGGTGAAGGCGAGCGTTTTCGCGCCCTGCTGAAGGCCGTGCGCGAGCTCGTGCGCTGCGACGCGGCCGCGCTGCTGCGGCTGGAAGACGGCACGCTGTCCGCCGTCGCCGTCGACGGCCTCAGCGACGAGACCCTGGGGCGCCGCTTCGCGGTGGCCGCGCATCCGCGTTTCGCGCGGCTGCTCGAAAGCCCCGCCGGGCTGCGCTTTCCGCCCGACTGCGACCTGCCCGATCCGTACGACGGGCTGGTGTCGGGCCAGCCCGAGATCCTGCCGGTGCACGACTGCATGGGCGCGCCGCTGCGCCTGCGCGGCGCGCTGTGGGGCCTGCTCACGCTCGACGCGCTCGAAGCCTCCACCTTCGACGCGGTCGGCCCGGCGCGGATGGAGGCACTGGTGCGGCTGGTCGAGTCGGGCATCGACGCCGCGCAGACCATCCGCGACATGGCCCGGCGCGCCGCGCAGGAACAGGCGCTCGCGCAGGCCTGGCAATCGAGCCGCGTCGCCACGCGCGAACTGCTGGGCACCAGCGCGGCCATGCAGCAGCTGCGCCGCGAGATCGACACCGTGGGCGCCTCCGACCTCACGGTGCTGCTGCTCGGCGAAACCGGCGTGGGCAAGGACCTCGTGGCGCAGCGCCTGCACGCGCGCTCGCGCCGCGAGGCGCAGCCGCTGGTGCAGGTGAACTGCGCGGCCCTGCCCGAGACGCTGGCCGACAGCGAACTCTTCGGCCACCGCAAGGGCGCCTTCACCGGCGCCATCCAGGACCGCACCGGCAAGTTCGAGCTGGCCGACGGCGGCACGCTGTTTCTCGACGAGGTGGGCGAACTGCCGCTCACCGTGCAGGCCAAGCTGCTGCGCGTGCTGCAAAGCGGCGAACTGCAGCGGCCCGGCAGCGACCGCACCTTGCGCGTGGACGTGCGCGTGATCGCCGCCACCAACCGCGACCTGCCCGCCGCCATCGCGCAGGGACGCTTTCGCGCCGACCTGTACCACCGGCTGTCGGTCTACCCGCTGGTGGTGCCGCCGCTGCGTGCGCGGGGCCGCGACGTGCTCGCGCTGGCCGGCGGTTTTCTCGAAGAGAACCAGCACCGCCTGGGCGCGCGCAACCTGCGGCTGTCGCCGGCCGCGCGCACCGCGCTGCTGGCGCATCCCTGGCCGGGCAACGTGCGCGAACTGGAACACGCCATCAGCCGCGCCGCACTGCGTGCGTACCGCGAGCACGGGCGCGCCGCGCGTTGGGTGGCGATCGAGCCGCGGCACCTGCTGCTGGAGGAAACGGCGGTTGCGGCCTTGCCGGCCGATACGACACCGGCAGCTTCGGGCATGCCTGCGTCACTCGCGAACGGCGCGACCACGACCACGCTGCGTGAAGCCACCGAAGCCTTCCAGCGCGAGTGGCTGGCCGCTTGCGTGGCCCGCCACGGCGGCAACCTCAGCCAGGCGGCGGCGCAGGCCGGCATGGACCGCAGCAACTTCCACCGGCTGCTGCGCAAGCTGGGCATCCGGGCACAGCCGCCCGGCTGAACCCGGCAGGCGTCAGGCGTGCGAGGCGGCGTGGCCGCCGGCCCCTGCCGCAGCCTCGGCCTTCGCTTCGCCCGGCAGCTCCACCATCGGCCCGCTGCCGCTGTAGCGATCGAGCGCGAGGTAGATCGCGGGCGTGATGTACAGCGTGATCACCTGCGAGAAGATCAGCCCGCCCACCACCGCCACGCCCAGCGGCTGGCGCAGCTCGGCGCCAGCGCCCAGGCCCAGCGCCAGAGGCAGCGCGCCCATCAGCGCCGCCAGCGTGGTCATAAGAATCGGGCGAAAGCGCAGCCGGCAGGCTTCGCGGATCGCGTCGACCGGCTTCATGCCCTCGGTGCGCTGCGCGTCGAGGGCGAAGTCGATCATCATGATCGCGTTCTTCTTCACGATGCCGATCAGGAGCAGGATGCCGATGGTGGCGATCAGCGTGAGGTCGAAGCCGAAGATCTTCAGCGAAATCAAGGCGCCCACCGCCGCGGAGGGCAGGCCCGCGAGGATGGTGATCGGGTGGATGTAGCTCTCGTACAGCACGCCCAGCAGCACGTAGATGACCAGCACCGCCAGCACCAGCAGCACGGCCTGGCTCGACTGCGAACTCTGGAACACCGCCGCATCGCCGCCGTAGGTCGTGATGATCGACTGCGGCATCTTCAGCTCGTCCTTGAAGCGGTCGATCTTCGCGGTCGCGTTACCCAGCGGCACCTCGGGCCCGAGGTTGAACGACACCGTCACCGCCTGCAGCTGGCCCTGGTGGTTGACCGAGGTCGGTCCCACGGTGCGCTTGACGGTCGAGAAGGCCGACAGCGGCACCAGCTTGCCGGTGGTGCTGCGCACCGACAGGCGCGCCACGTCTTCCTCGAACTGGCGGTCGCTGTCGGCGGCCGACAGGATCACCTGGTAGGTGTTGCTGGCGCCATAGATGCTGCCGATCTGGCGGTCGCCGTAGGCGTTGTACAGCGCTGTGCGCAGGTCGCCCACGGCCACGCCGAGCACGCCGGCCTTGTCGCGATCGATCTCCAGCGTGGCCTGCAGGCCGCGGTTCTGCGAGTCGCTGGTGACGTCGCGGAAGTCAGGATCGGCGCGCATGCGCTCCATGAGCTTCGTGGACCACGGCACCATCTCGCCGGCGTTCACGCTCTGCAGCGTGTACTGGAAGCGTGCCTTGCTCTGGCGCCCGCCCAGGCGCAGGTTCTGCACCGGCTGCATGTAGACGGCGATGCCCGGAATCTCGCGGAAGCGCTGGCGCAGCGATTCGAGCACCTTCGACATCTTCGGCCGTTCGCTGCGCGGCTTGAGCACCGCGAACAGCCGGCCCGAGTTCTGCGTCGCGGTCGGGCCGCCCACGCCGACGAAGGAACTGACGTAGGCCACGCTCGGATCGTCCTTGAGCGCCGCGGCCACGCGGTCCTGCAGCGCCTTCATGGCGGTGAAGGAAATGTCTTCGGCCGCTTCGGTCGTGATCTGGATCTGGCCGATGTCTTCCTCGGGGAAGAAGCCCTTGGGAATGCTGATGAAGAGCCAGGCCGTGACGACGAAAGTCAGCCCCGCCATGACCAGCATCAGCCCGCGATGCGCGAGCGTCCAGTCGAGCGTGCGCATGTAGGTGCCATGCACCGCGCGGTAACCGCGTTCGAAGGCACGGCCGATCGCCGTGCCGGGCTCGGGGTGCTCCTCTTCATGATCCAGCGCGCCTTCCTTGCGCGGCACATGCTTGAGCAGCCGGCTCGCCAGCATCGGCACCAGCGTGAGCGACACCACCGCCGACACCAGCACGGCCAGCGCCACCACCACGGCGAACTCGTGGAACAGCAGACCGATCACGCCCGGCATGAAGAAAATCGGGATGAACACGGCCACCAGCGAGATCGAGATCGACACGATGGTGAAGCCCACCTCGCGCGCGCCGCGCAGCGCGGCGGCCATGGGCTCCATGCCCTTCTCGACGTAGCGCATGATGTTTTCGAGCACCACGATGGCGTCGTCAACCACCAGGCCCACGGCCAGCGTGATGCCCAGCAGCGAGACGTTGTCCAGGCTGTAGCCGAAGGCGTACAGCAGCGCCACCGCGCCGATCAGCGAGATCGGGATGGTCGCCGCCGGAATCAGCGTGGCCACCAGCCGATGCAGGAACAGGAAGATCACCAGCACCACCAGCGCGATGGTGCCCAGCAGCGTGAGCTGCACGTCGTGCACCGCCTCTCGGATCGAGAGCGAGCGGTCGTTGACCATGTGGATCTCGACCGACTGCGGCAGCTCGGCCTTGAAGCGCGGAATGAGCGCGCGCACCGCGTCCACCACCTGCACGGTGTTGGCGTTGGGCTGGCGCTGCACGGCCAGCGAGATCGAGTCCTGCCCGTTGAAGCTGCTGGCGGTCTTGACCGATTCGAAGCTGTCCTCCAGCGTGGCGACCTCATCGAGCCGCACCGGCGCGCCGTTGCGCTGCGCGATGATGAGCTTGGCGAAGTCGGCCGCCTTCATGAGCTGGCGGTTGGCCTGGATGGTGAGCGTCTGGCGCGGGCCGTCGAGCGTGCCGACCGGCGTGTTGGCGTTGGCCGAGTTGACCGCACGGGCCAGCTCGTCGAGCGTGATGTTGCGCGCGTTGAGCAGGTCGGCGTTGGCCTTGATGCGCACCGCGAAGGCTTTGCGCCCGTACACGCCCACCTGCGCCACGCCGTCGATGGTCGAGAGCGTGGGCGAAATCAGGTTCTCGGCGTAGTCGTTGAGCTCCGACGGGTTCATCGACGGCGAGATCAGCGCGATGAAGAGCACCGGCGCGTCCGCCGGGTTGACCTTGCGGTACGAGGGCAACTGCGTGAGTTCCTGCGGCAGCTGGCGCTGGGCGCGCAGCAGCGCGGCCTGCACGTCGACAGCGGCGGCATCGATGTCGCGGCTGCTGACGAATTCGAGCGTGAGCGAGCTCACGCCCTGCGTGTTCACCGAGCTGATGGTCTGCAGACCGGGGATGGTCGAGAACTGCTTTTCGAGCGGCAGCGCGACCGAGCTCGCCATGGTGTCGGGACTGGCGCCCGGCAGCTGCGCATTGACGTTGATGACCGGCGTGTTGTAGCTGGGCAGCGCCGCCACCGGGATGCTGAAGTACGCAAAGATGCCGACGACCACGACGGCGGCCGACAGCAGCACCGTCATCGCCGGACGGCGGATGCAGAGCTCTGAAATGTTCATTGGGCCACCTCCGCGCTGCGTGCTGCGGTATTCACCCCGGGAGCGGCCCGGCGGGTCATGCGCGTTCCCGCGCGGGCTTGATGTCCGACGAGGCCGCGCTGCCGGGCGTGACGCCCGTGGTGCCGTTGCCGGGCGCCCCGCCCGATCCAGCCGGTCCGGCCGGCGCCTTGACGTCGATGCGCACCTTGCCGCCCGGTCGCACGTTCTGGCTGCCTTCGATCACCACCTGCTCGCCGGGTGCCACACCGCTCACCGCGACCCTGGTGCCGAAGGTGTGGAGCACCTTGACCTGGCGGCGCGCCGCGTTGCGTTCGGCGTCGACCACATACAGCGAGGCGCCATCGGACAGCATCATGAGCGCCGCGGCCGGCACCACGGTGACGCCGTTGAGCATGCGCACCGTGATGCGCGTGTTGACGAACTGGCCCGGCCACAGGCTCTGGTCGGCGTTGGCGAAGACGGCCTTGGCGCGCACCGTGCCGATCTGCGGATCGACCGTGTTGTCGACGAAGTCGAGCGTGCCGAAGAGCGGCTCGCGACGGCCCGTGACCAGCGCCTCGACCTTCGCACGCGTGCGCGCCGCAGCCAGCAGGTCCTGGAGGTTGCCTTCGGGCACCGGGAAGCTCACGGCGATCGGATCAAGCTGGGTGATGGTGACGAGCGACAGCGTGGGCTGCACCAGCGTGCCCGGGTAGATGTTGACGGCCCCGATGCGCCCCGTGATCGGCGCGCGCAGCGTGGCATAGCCCAGCGCCACCTGCGCCGACTGCACGGCCGCGCGGTCGGCCGCCACGGCGGCGCGCTGCGCATCGAGCTGCGACAGCGTGGCGTCGCTGGCGCTCTTGGAAATGAAGTTCTGCGCCAGCAGCTCCTGGCTGCGCTTGTACTGGCGCTCCAGGTCGGCCAGCGTGGCCTCGTCCTTCTTCTGCTGGGCGCGGGCGCGGGCGAGGTTGGCCTGGTCGTTGCGGTCGTCGAGCGTGAAGAGCAGCTGCCCTTCCTTCACGAACTGGCCTTCCTTCACATGCACGGCGCTCACGGTGTTGGTGACCTGCGGACGCAGATCGACGCTGTTGAGCGACACCACGCTGCCGTTGACCTGCACCGTGACCGGCACGTCCTGCTTCTCGGCGGTGGCCAGGGTGACCAGGGCGCCCGGCGCGGCGCTCGCGGCCTTGGCCTCGTCTTTTGTTGCGACCCGATCGCCGGACATGCGCCACCAGCCGCCCACGACGGCTACGATCAACACGCCAGCGAGGGCGAAGGCGGCAGTTTTCTTCATGGGTTCTTGTGCACTTTGGGCTGACAGCAGCTATTGGAGCAGTGGCCGACGCGCAGTGTTCACGGGCGCCGTAAAGAAATGTAAAGCAGGTCATCGGAAAGCCCCCGCACCACCCGCTGCACCCGGCATGAGGGAAAACACCCCCTCGCTAAAATCGCCGGTCCACAGCCTCTGGATATACCCCATGAACCGCTGCAAGACACCCACGAAAACGCTCACTTCCCTTGCCTTCTGCGCAGCCGTTGCCGGCGCCGCAGCCTTCTTTTCCCTCACCGCCAGCGCCCAGGACGAAGTGCCCCGTCCGCAGACGCAGAACGAATCGCTCAATGGCGGGCGCAACTTCCCCATCGGGACGCTGCGCGGCAAGTTCATGGTGACCAGCGCGCCCGACGTCGAACTCGACGGCAAGGCCGACCGCCTGGGCGCCGGCGCCCGCATCCGCAGCCCCCAGAACATGCTGGTGATGCCCGGCGCGATCATTGGCCAGAAGTACCTCGTGAACTACACGCGCGACGCCGCCGGGCTGCTGCGCGAGGTCTGGATCCTGACGCCCGACGAGGCCATGGCCAGCCGCGAATCGCTGAACAGGCCGTTCCTGAACATCTGGCCGTTCGTCTCGAACGACACGCTGAACACCCAGTAACGCGGCCCCGCCGCAGGCAAGAAAGAATCCGCGGGCGCCACGTGCGCCCGCAGCCCTTCGTCTCCCCGAAGGGCACAGAGAGCTCCCCCATGAAAAAAGTATTCATCAAGACCTTCGGCTGCCAGATGAACGAGTACGACTCGGACAAGATGGCCGACGTGCTCAACGCCGCACAGGGCTACGAGCCCACGCAGAACGTGGACGAGGCCGACCTCATCCTCTTCAACACCTGCTCGGTGCGCGAGAAGGCGCAGGAGAAGGTGTTCTCCGACCTCGGCCGCGTGAAGCACCTGAAGGCCAAGGGCGTGAAGATCGGCGTGGGCGGCTGCGTGGCCAGCCAGGAAGGCCAGGCCATCATCGCGCGCGCGCCGTACGTCGACATCGTGTTCGGCCCCCAGACGCTGCACCGCCTGCCCGAGATGCTGAACGACCGCGAACGGCTGGACCGCCCGCAGGTGGACATCAGCTTCCCCGAGATCGAGAAGTTCGACCACCTGCCGCCCGCCCGCGTGGAAGGCGCCACCGCCTTCGTGTCGATCATGGAAGGCTGCTCCAAGTACTGCAGCTACTGCGTGGTGCCCTACACCCGCGGCGAGGAAGTGAACCGCCCGCTGGACGACGTGCTGGTGGAAATCGCCGGCCTGGCCGACCAGGGCGTGCGCGAGATCACGCTCTTGGGCCAGAACGTGAACGCCTACCGCGGCAAGATGGGCGACACCGCCGAGATCGCCGACTTCGCGCTGCTCATCGAATACGTCGCCGAGATCCCCGGCATCGAGCGCATCCGCTACACCACCAGCCACCCGAACGAGTTCACGCCCCGGCTCATCGAAGCCTACGCGAAGGTGCCGCAGCTCGTTTCGCATTTGCACCTGCCGGTGCAGCACGGCAGCGACCGCATCCTGATGGCGATGAAGCGCGGCTACACCGCCATGGAATACAAGAGCACGGTGCGCAAGCTGCGCGCCATCCGCCCCGAACTGGCCCTGAGCAGCGACTTCATCGTCGGCTTCCCCGGCGAGACCGATGCCGACTTCGACAAGATGATGAAGCTCATCGACGACTGCCAGTTCGACAACAGCTTCAGCTTCATCTTCAGCCCGCGTCCCGGCACGCCCGCCGCGGCACTGGCCGACGACACGCCGCACGAGGTCAAGCTGGCGCGCCTGCAGACGCTGCAGCGCGTGATCGACGGCAACGTGCGCCGCTTCGGCGACGCGCTGGTGGGCAGCACCCAACGCGTGCTGGTCGAGGGCGCGTCGCGCAAGGACGCGAACGAGCTCATGGGCCGCACCGCCTGCAACCGCGTCGTCAACTTCGAGGGCGACGCCCGCCTCGTCGGCCAGATGGCCGACCTGCGCATCACCCGCTCGCTGGCCTACACGCTGCGCGGCGAAGTGGTGACGAACGAATCGCCGATGGCGCTCGCGCACCACTGATGGCGAAGCGGCCATCCATCCGGGGCTCGTTCCAGCAGCTCCTGCTGTTCGCCTTCCTGCTGATCACCGCGCTGCTGGTCGGCGTGGCGCTGCGCTCGGTGCTGCAGTACGACGCGCTGGTCACGCAAAGCCGCGACGCCGCGGCGCGCGCGTTGCGCCTGTCGGGCGCCTCTCAGTCGCTGGCCGAACGCAGCGCGGCCATGGAGCGCGCGGGACGCCAGTCGCTGGTGCTCAACGACGCCGTGCTGCGCCGCCGCTTCGACGAGGCGGCGCGCGAGGCGCACCAGGTGCTGGAGCGCCTGGAGCGCAACGGCCTGCCGGCCGCCGGCATCGACATGTGGCGCAGCCAGCTCGGCGTGATCGAGGGCCTGATGAGCGGCAGCGCCGACAGCGCCCTGGCACGCGAAAGCACGATGGCGATGCAGTTCCGCGAACTCGACGCGCTCAACACCAATCTCGCCCAGCAGGCGCAGTTCCTGATCGAAACGCAGAACGACGCGCTGGCCCGGCGCATCGAGAACGCGCGCCGCCGGCTGATGCGCGAGGTGGTGGCCGCCAGCGTGCTGGCCGTGTCGCTGGCGCTGGCCTTCGGCATCTGGCTCGCGCGTCCTTTCAAGCGGCTGGAGAACGCCATCGTCGGCCTCGGCCAGAACCGGCTCGACGAACCGATCGACATCCGCGGCCCGGCCGACGTGCGGCGCGTGTCGCAGCAGCTCGAATGGCTGCGCCTGCGCCTGACCGAACTCGACGCCGACAAGGCGCGCTTCCTGCGCCATGTGTCGCACGAGCTGAAGACGCCGCTGGCCGCGCTGCGTGAAGGCGTCTCGCTGCTCGAGGACGGCGTGACGGGCCCGCTGAATCCGGCGCAGCTCGAAGTCGCGCAGATCCTGCAGCAGAACACCGTGTCGCTGCAGGGCCAGATCGAGGCGCTGCTGCGCTTCAACGCCGCCGCCTTCGAAGCGCGCGAGCTGCGCCGCGAACGCACCGAGCTGCTGCCGCTGATCGAGGAACAGATCGAGTCCCAGCGCCTGCAGTGGCAGGCGCACGGCCTGCGCGTGCGCGCCGAGGGCGAGCCGATCACGCTCACGGTCGACCGCACCAAGCTGGGCACCGCCATCGCCAACCTGCTGTCGAACGCGATCCGCTTCTCGGCCGCGGGCGGCGTCATCACGCTGGCCGTGTCGGGCACGCCCGAAGCGGTGCTCATCGACGTGTGCGACGCAGGCCCCGGCATTGCCGAGGGCGACCGCGACCGCATCTTCGAACCCTTCTTCCGCGGCGAGCGCCAGCCCGAGCACACGGTGAAAGGCACCGGCATCGGGCTTTCCATCGTGCAGGAGTACATTGCAGCCCATGGGGGGCGCATCTCCCTGCTGCCGGACGGCCCCGGCGCGCGCTTTCGCATCGAGTTGCCGCGTACGGCCTGACCCGGACATCCCCCTCCAACACCGACCCGCGCTTTTTCCGACCCATGTTCCTTTCGTTCGTCCGCAGATCCACCTTCGCCGGGGCCATGGCCGTGCCATGCGCCCTGCTGCTGGCGGCCTGCGCCTCCCAGCCCAAGCCGCCGGCCGAAGCCGACGCGCTGCCCCCGCCCGTGGCCGCACCGCGCGTGGTGCCGGTAGAGGCCGAGCCCCGCGCGCCGGCCGTGCAGCCGGCCTCGCTTTTCACGCAGCTCACCCAGGGCCCGGTCTCAGCCCTGCTGGCCTATGCCGACAAGGTCCGCCCGCTCGGCGGCGCCGACCTGAGCGCGGAAATCGCACGCGTCACCGAACAGGGCGAGACGCCCGCTGCACAGATGCAGCTGGCGATCCTGCTCGCGCAGACCCGCGTGCCGGCCGACCTGGCACGCGCGCTGGGCCTGCTGCAGCGCGTGATCGCCAACCCGGCGCCCGAGGCGCAGCCGCTGCATCCGCTCGCGCGGGCGTTGGCGGCACGCTATGTCGAGCAGCGCCGCGTCGAGGACGACCGTGACAAGCAGGTGCAACAGCTGCGCGACAGCCAGCGCCGCATCGACCAGCTCAACGACCGCATCGAGGCACTGCGCGCCATCGAGCGCAGCTTCGCCCGGCCCAACACGCCGGCCACCGTCACACCCAACGGAAGCAGAACGAATCCATGAGCGCCGTGCCGGGCCGCCCCAAACAAGCTCGCACCGAAGTGCGGAGCACGGAGGTATGTCGATGAGTACAGCTGGCGCCCGCCTCCTCGTGGTCGACGACGACCCGGACATGCTGCGGCTGCTGTCGATGCGGCTGACGTCGGCGGGCTACCAGGTCACGGCCGTCACCTCGGCCGAGACCGCGCTCACCCAGCTCGAGATCGAACACCCGCAGCTGGTGCTCAGCGACGTGCGCCTGCCCGGGCGCGACGGGTTGCAGCTGTTCGACGAGATCCGCAAGCGCCATCCGACGCTGCCGGTGATCCTGCTGACCGCCCACGGCACCATTCCCGACGCGGTCGAGGCCACGGCGCGCGGCGTGTTCACCTACCTCACCAAGCCCTACGACGCACGCGAGCTGCTCGAGAAGATCGCGCAGGCGCTGGCGCTCGGCGCCCCGACGGCGGCGCCCAGCAAGACCGGCGACGACAGCTGGCGCTCCGACATCGTGAGCCGCAGCAACCGCATGGCCGAGCTGCTTGCCGAGGCGCGCATGGTGGCCAAGTCGGACGCGTCCGTGCTGCTGCGCGGCGATTCGGGCGCCGGCAAGGAAATGCTCGCGCGCGCCATCCACAAGGCCAGCGCGCGGGCCGACAAGCCTTTCGTGGCGGTCAACTGCGGCGCGATTCCCGAGGCGCTGCTCGAGTCCGAGCTGTTCGGCCACATGAAGGGCGCCTTCACCGACGCCCACGCCAACCACAAGGGCCTGTTCCAGCAGGCCGACGGCGGCACGCTGCTGCTGGACGAAATCGGGGACATGCCGCCCGCGCTGCAGGTCAAGCTGCTGCGCGTGCTGCAGGAGCGCGCGGTGCGCCCGCTGGGCGCGAGCCAGTCGATCGAGGTCGACGTGCGCATCGTCTCGGCCACCCACCGCGACCTCGACGCCGCGATGGAAGCCGGCCAGTTCCGCGAAGACCTCTACTACCGCCTGAACGTGGTGACGCTCACGCTGCCGCCGCTGTCGGCGCGGCGCGAAGACATCCCGCTGCTGGCCAACCACTTCCTTCAGAAGCTGTCCGCCAAGTACGGCAAGCGGCTGTCGGGCTTCGCGCCCGAGGCGCTGAAGGCGCTCACCACCGCCGCGTGGCCGGGCAACGTGCGCCAGCTCTACAACGTGGTGGAGCAGGTCTGCGCGCTTTCCAGCTCGCCGCTGGTGCCGCTGGCGCTGGTGCAGCGCGCGCTGCGCGTGCCCAGCGTGGAGGTGCTCACCTATGCCGAGGCCAAGCAGCGTTTCGAGCGCGACTACCTCGTCGGCCTGCTCAAGCTGACCGACGGCAACGTGGCCGACGCCGCCCGCCTGGCCGACCGCAACCGCACCGAGTTCTATCGCCTGCTGCAGAAGCACGAGCTTACGCCCGGCAACTTCAAGGCCGACGTTGTCGCTCCCGGCAGCGACCCTGTCGCCGAGTAGCGACAGGTCTAAGTCATTGATTTGAAAGGCTGTTTTCCTGGGGCCAATGGGGCTTGTCGGGATTCGGCGACAAAAACGGGGGTTTTGGGGGGCCTGCAGCCCCCTTCCCCACGGAAAACTGGTTTCGATCGCGCCAAGTCGTTGATTTGAAAGCGTTTTTCCAGGCTGGCACAGGGTTTGCCCCTGTACCGGCATGACAGCACTTCACAGCCCATCTTTCGCACTGCGTCCGCAGCGCGACGGCCTGCGTCAAAAGCAGTTTTCCCCCTCGCGGCCCCGTGCCGCGGGCCATTCGCTGACCGCGCTCTCCGGCGTGGGCGGCGCCGCCACGGACTGCGTCTTCAAGCGTCTTCCGGCCATTGGCGACACCCCCCTGGACAAGCAACGTTGGTGAATGAGCCGATGAAGCCGAACGACTTCTCCCACCTCAACGTCCTCGCCGAATCCGATTTCGTGCGCCGCAGCGCGCTGCGCGAGGAACGCCATCCCAACGCCGTCACCGCACCGCCGGTCAACCGCGGCTCCATGGCACCGCGCCCCTGGCGCGGTTTCTGGAACAGCGTCGGCACCGCCCTGCTCGTGCGCCTGGGCGCCGGCCGCAACGCGGACGACGCAGCAACGGCCGAACAAGCCGCCCCGGCCCCCCAGGCCTGGGAACGCGCCGCCGGCCAGCGCCGCCTCGCCTTCATGCTGCTCACGCTGCTGAGCACCGTGATCGCGTCGTCGCTGTTCGCCAGCGTGCAACCCGACTACGACAACGTCTGGCTCGAATACGGCCAGATCGGCCTGTACGGCCTGCTGTCGGGCTGGGTCGTGACCGGCTTCGTGACCGCGCTCATGGGCTTCTATGTCTCCGTGCGCGGTGACAAGCACGCCCTCTCGGCGAAACAGGTGGCCCACCACCCGATGAACCCCGAGGCACGCACCGCGATCATCATGCCGATCTGCAACGAAGACGTTGCCACGGTGTTCGCCGGCCTGCGCGCCACCTGCGAATCGGTTGCCTCCACAGGCCACGCCAAGCAGTTCGACGTGTTCGTGCTGTCCGACAGCTACAACCCCGAGACCGCCGCCGCCGAGCGCGCCGCCTGGGAAGACCTGCGCGTCGCGCTGGCCGAGAGCCCCAACCAGCCGCAGGTCGAGGTGTACTACCGCCTGCGCACCCGCCGCACGCACCGCAAGGCCGGCAACGTCGCCGACTTCTGCCGCCGCTGGGGCAAGGATTACCGCTACATGGTCGTGCTCGACGCCGACTCCGTGATGAGCGGCGACTGCCTGTCCTCGATGGTCAAGCTGATGGAAGCCAACCCCACCGCCGGCATCATCCAGACCGCGACGCAGGCCATCGGCCACGTCACGCTGCACGCCCGCGCACAACAGTTCGCTTCGCGCGTGACGGGTCGCCTGTTCACGCTGGGCATGCAGTTCTGGCAGCTCGGCGAGTCGCACTACTGGGGCCACAACGCGATCATCCGCGTCGAAGCCTTCATGAAGCACTGCGCGCTGGCCCCGATCAAGGGCACCGGCGGCATGTCGGGCGGCATCATGTCGCACGACTTCGTCGAAGCCGCGCTGATGCGCCGCGCCGGCTACCACGTGTGGCTGGTGTCCGACCTGGTCGGCAGCTATGAACAGCAACCGCCGGACCTGCTGGCCGAACTCCAGCGCGACCGCCGCTGGTGCCAGGGCAACCTGCAGAACGCCCGCCTGATGGCCGAACCCGGCATCCACCCGGTGCACCGCGCGATGTTCGTGACCGGCACCATGGCCTATGTCTCGGCCCCGCTGTGGCTCGCCTTCCTGACGCTGGGCACCGCCCTGTGGCTCAGCGGCTCCAGCCTCGTGTCGAGCTGGAACGTGCTGCCCGCCGAACTGGCCGGCCTGTGGGTCTGGACCCTGTGCCTGCTGTTCCTGCCGCGCGTGCTGGGCATCGCCGCCGTGCTGATGCGCGGCGAGCAACGCCAGTACGGCGGCCTGTGGGGCCTGGTGAAGAGCTCCGTGCTCGAAGCCGGCCTGGCCATCGTGCAGGCCCCGGTGCGCATGCTGGCCCACTCGCTGTTCGTGCTGGTCGCCCTCACCGGCATCAAGCTCGACTGGAAGTCGCCCCCGCGTGAAGCCGCCGCCGTGCCGTGGAAGGTCGCTGCCTCGCAGCTGGCCCCCATGACGCTGGTGATCGCCATGCTGGCCGTCGGCGTCGCCATGATCGACCCGAGCGCGCTGGTCTGGCTGATGCCCGTGGGCCTGCCGCTGCTGCTGGCGATCCCGCTGACCGTGCTGACCAGCCAGATCGCGCTGGGCACCACGCTGCGCGACCGCGGCTTCCTGCTGATCCCCGAGGAATCGCGCTCGCCCGCCGTGCTGCGCCGCGCCTGGATGCATGCGCTGCGCCTGGCGCGTCCGGCACTGGCTGCCGCTTGATTCGCTGAAGACACAGTGCCCACAAGAAGCCGACCTCAGGGTCGGCTTTTTTCATGGCGCGTGGCTAGAATCGCGCCTTCCTTTTTTCAACCCACGGATCTCATCGATCCCCTGGAGCGCCAAGTGCCCCGATTCGCCGTCATCACCCTCTGACGCCGACAACACCACTCGCTGGTCATGTCGGGCGCCAAGCTGCGTTCCCACACTGACCAGGCACGGCCCCACACGGGCCGCCGAGTCGATCTCTCTTCCAGCTTCGCTCCCGCACGTTGTCGGTTCTTCCTGATTTGCATCTGGAGACCAACGTGTTCCCTCTCTCTTCTCTTTCGTCGATCCCGCTACTCAAGTACCCGCGTACTGCGCATCTCGAAGGCTCGCGCCTGCAGCCGGGCGACACCGACGACGGTCAGACACCGTTGTCCGACCTGCACGACCAGCATGTGGTCATCGAGGAAAAGCTCGATGGCGCCAACGCCGCCGTGTCGTTCACGTCCGCGGGCGAGCTGCTGCTGCAGTCGCGCGGCCACTACCTGGCCGGCGGCGCGAGCGAGCGCCAGTTCAACCTGTTCAAGCACTGGGCCGCGGCGCACGAGGCATCGCTGCTCGAACGCCTCGAAGACCGCTATGTGATGTACGGCGAGTGGTGCTTCGCCAAGCACAGCTGCTGGTACGACTGGCTGCCGGCCTACTTCCTGGAGTTCGATCTCTACGACCGGCAGGCGCAGTGCTTCCTCTCGACGCCAGCGCGGCATGCGCTGCTCGCAGGCAGCCCGGTGCTGTCGGTGCCGGTGCTCTACGAGGGCGAGATGCCGCGTCGGGCGAAGGCCCTGCAGGCGCTGGTGCGGCCCTCGCTCGCGCGCAGCGCGGACTGGCGGGCCGCCTTCGAACAGGCCGTGGCGCAGGAAGGCCAGCCGCTCGACCTCGTGCGGCAGCAGACCGATCTCTCCGACCTGGCTGAGGGCCTGTACCTCAAGACCGAATCGGGCGACCAGGTGACGGGACGCTACAAGTGGGTGCGGCCGGACTTCGTCCAGACCATCCTCGATTCGGGCTCGCACCACAGCCGCCGGCCGGTGCTGCCCAACCGCCTCGCGCCCGGCGTCGACATCTACGCGCCACAGCCCTCGACAGGCTGGCACGACCTCGGGCTGCGCACCCTGCGCGACCCGGCCGAAATCACCCTCACGACCAGGAGGCCGCGATGACCTTCGACGACCTGAAATCGCTGGTGCCCGTCCCCGGACGAGGCCATGACTGGCATCGATGCTGCGAACTGCTGCCGGCGATGCGGCGCCTGGAGGAGACCCCGCAGGACCCGTACTACCACGCAGAAGGCAATGTCGGCATCCACACGCGCATGGTGCTCGACGCCCTGCTGGACGACGCGCACTACCAGCGCGCCGACGCCGACGGCCGCTTCGTGCTCTTCATGGCCTGCCTGCTGCACGACATCGCCAAGCCCGACACGACCGTCATCGACGAAGCCAGCGGACGCATCGGCCAGCCCGGCCATTCGCGGCGCGGCGCGGTCGATGTGCGCGTGCTGATGTGGAAGGCCCGCGTGCCCTTCGCATTGCGCGAGGCCGTGTGCCGGATCATCGCGGTGCACCAGCTGCCATTCCATGCCTTCGCCTCGCGCAAGGGCCAGCGGCCCGAATGGCTGGTCCACAAGCTGTCGTGGGAGCTGAGCCTGCCCGACCTGTGCTGCGTGGCGCGCAGCGACATGCGCGGGCGCAGCTATGAAAAGCGCAACGACAGCCTTGCCGACATCGCGCTCTTCGAGCAGCTCGCGCAGGAGGAAGGCTGCTGGAACAGCCCGCGGCCGATGGTCGACGCCCACACGCGGCTGGCCTATTTCCGTGGCGCCGATACCAGCCCCGACTACCCGCTGTTCCAGAACCCGGGGTCGCGGGTGACGGTGATGTGCGGGCTGCCGGCGAGCGGCAAGAACCACTGGGTGTCACAGCATCGCAAAGGCTGGCCGGTGGTCTCTTTCGACGATGCGCGCGCAGAACTCGGGTTGAAGCACGGAGAGAACGACGGCCTCGCCGCGCACCATGCGGTCGATCGTGCCAAGGCGCTGCTGCGCGGGCACGAGCGCTTCGTGTGGAATGCAACGCACCTGAGCGACCAGATGCGCACCAAGACGCTCGACCTGCTGTGGGCGTACCACGCGCAGATCGAACTGGTGTACCTGGAGGTGCCGCATGCGGAGCTGATGCGCCGCAACCGCGCGCGCGACACCACGCTGTCGAATGCGGGCATCGAGCGCATGCTGCACCGCTGGGAGCTGCCCGCGCCGGTCGAAGCGCACGAGACGGTCTACGAAGTCCAGACCTGAAGACGGAAGGCCCGCCGGTTCGCACCGGCGGGCCTTCTTATATATATGTGTGCAGCGGGAGGCGCTGGATCAGAACGGCAGCTTGCCGCCGCCCCCACCCATGCCGGGCATGCCACCCATGCCCTTCATGCCGCCCATCTTCTTCATCATCTTCATGAGGCCGCCGCCCTTCATCTTCTTCATCATCCCCTGCATCTGCTCGAACTCGTTGAGCAGGCGGTTCACTTCCTGAACCTGCACGCCGGCGCCGGCGGCGATGCGGCGCTTGCGCGTGGCCTTGAGCAGTTCGGGCTTGCGGCGCTCCAGCGGCGTCATGCTCTGGATGATCCCCTCCTTGCGGCGGATGTCGCGCTCGGCGCGGGTCATGTCGGCCTCGCTGGCCTTGGCGGCCATCTGCTGCGGCAGCTTGTCCATCAGGCTCGAAAGGCCGCCCATCTGCTTCATCTGCTGCAGCTGGCCGAGGAAGTCGTTCAAGTCGAAGCCCGCGCCGCTCTTGACCTTGGCCGCGAGCTTCTGCGCCGCAGCCACGTCGACGCCGGCCGTGACCTGCTCGACCAGCGCGACGATGTCGCCCATGCCCAGGATGCGGCCCGCGTGGCGCTCGGCGTCGAACACCTCGAGGCCGTCGATCTTCTCGCTCACGCCGGCGAACTTGATCGGCACGCCGGTGACCTGGCGCACCGACAGTGCCGCACCGCCGCGCGAATCGCCGTCGGTCTTGGTCAGGATGATGCCGGTCAGCGGCAGCGCTTCCTTGAAGGCCTTGGCGGTGTTGACCGCGTCCTGGCCCTGCATGGCGTCGACCACGAACAGGGTTTCGACCGGGTCGAGCGCGGCATGCAGCTGCTTGATTTCGGCCATCAGCACTTCGTCGATGGCCAGGCGGCCGGCCGTGTCGACCAGCAGCACGTCGAAATAGTGGCGCTTGGCGTGGTCGAGCGCGGCGCGCGCGATGTCCAGCGGTTTCTGGTCTGGCGTGCTCGGGAACCATTCGGCGCCGGCCTGCTTGGTGACCGTCTTGAGCTGCTCGATGGCGGCCGGGCGGTACACGTCGCCCGACACGGTGAGCACCTTCTTCTTGCGCTTCTCGATCAGGTGCTTGGCCAGCTTGGCAGTGGTGGTGGTCTTGCCGGCGCCCTGCAGGCCCGCCATGAGGATCACCGCCGGCGGCTGGGCCGCGAGGTTGATGTCCGACACGCCTTCGCCCATGGTGGCGGCGAGTTCGCGGTTGACGATGCCGACCAGCGCCTGGCCCGGCTTGAGCGAGCCCAGCACTTCCTGGCCGAGCGCCTTCTCTTTCACGCGGGCGACGAAGTCGCGCACCACGGGCAGTGCCACGTCGGCCTCCAGCAGCGCCATGCGCACCTCGCGCAGCATGTCCTGCACGTTGCTTTCGGTGATGCGCGCCTGGCCGCTCATCGTCTTGACGAGGCGGGAGAACTTTTCGGTGAGAGCGGTGGCCATGAGCGGGATGCCTTGTTGCCCGCTGCGGCGGGCTCTTGGGAAGTAGTGAACGGAATCGGGCGGCCTACGGCCCCTTCACGAGACACCGAGGAGCCGGCTTTGCCGGGCCTCTGGTGTCGCCCCCGGCGAGGGGGTTGGCGCTGCGACACGAAGTGCGCAAGCCTGGGGGAGATAAACTGCGTTCATGATTTTAGCGATCCCCTCCCCACTCGGCGTGGCGCTGGGCATCGCCACCGCGGCGGCCTACGGTTTTGCCGCTGCCGCCGGCACGCGGCTCAGCCGCCAAGCCACCCAGTGGGCACTCGGCATCGCATGGCTGCTGCATGCCGCGGTGCTGGGCCACGGGCTGGTCGGCGGCGACCCTCGCTTCGGTTTCGCGCCGGCGCTGTCGGTCACGGCGTGGCTGGTGCTCACGGTCTACGCGGTCGAAAGCCGCCTGTACCCGCAATTGAAGGTGCGCCGCGCGCTGGCCTGGCTGGGCGCGGCCGCGGTGCTGCTGGCACTGCTGTTCCCGGGCACGCCGCTGCATGTCAGCGCCTCGCCCTGGCTTCCGCTGCACCTGGCGCTGGGCATCGCGTCGTACGGCCTCTTCGGCGCCGCCGTGGTGCACGCCTGGCTGATCACGCGGGCCGAAAAGCAGATCCGCCTCGCCAGCGCCGAGGCGCAGGCCGGCGTCCCGCTGCTCACGCTGGAACGGCTCACCTTCCGCTTCGTCACCGCTGGCTTCGTGCTGCTGTCGGCCACGCTGCTGGCCGGACTGTTCTTCAGCGAACAGCTCTACGGCGCCGCCGGCCGGGCCTGGAAGTGGGACCACAAGACCATCTTCTCGGTGCTCGCCTGGCTCAGCTTCGCGGTCCTGCTCACCGGCCGCGCGCGCTTCGGCTGGCGCGGACGCACCGCGCGGCGCGTGCTCTACGCGGGCTCGGCATTGCTGCTGCTGGCCTATGTGGGATCGCGCTTCGTGCTCGAAGTCGTTCTGACGCGGCCCCCGGTATGAAGTACCTGCTCGTCCTCGCGGTGGTGTGGCTCGCGATCTGGCTCTGGCGCAAGAACCGGCGCGAAGAGATGCACGACGCGCAGCAGGAGCGCGCCAGGAAGGCGCAGCAACGCACACCGGCCGTCGGTCCGCCGCAGGCCATGGTGCGCTGCGCCCACTGCGGGCTGCACCTGCCCGCGGCCGACGCGATCGCCGGGCCGGACGGCGCGGTGTACTGCAGCCCCGCACACCGCCAGGCCGGCGCCACGCCATGAGCGCCTTGCCCCGGTCGCGCGGGGAACCGGCCACCGACTGGGACGTGCTCGACCTGGGCGCCGGCGACAGCACGGCGCTGCTGCGGCTGTGGCGCGGCTTCATGGCGGCGCGCTGTTTCGTGGCGGTGGTGCTGGTGCTGCTGCAGGGCGTGGCCTTCGCCATCGGGCAGACCGTGCAGCCGGTGGCGATCGTGCTGTCGGGCGGCTACCTCGTGCTGGCCTGGCTGGAGATGCGCTACGCGCACTTCGAACCGCCGATCCGCGGTTTCTCGACCCTGTGGCTGCTGACCATCGGGGTCGACCTGGGCATCTTCAGCGCCTTGCAGGTGCTGCAGGGCGGCAGCGTCAACTACACGCCGCTGTTCGCGCTGCCGGTGCTGATGAGCGCGGTGCTCGGCACACTGATCGTGGGCCTGGGCACCACGGCCACCGTGACGCTGCTGCTGCTGGCCGACGCCGGCTGGCACTGGCTGCAGTCGCCCACCGACGCCTCGGCGCGCTTCGTGCAGGCCGCCCTCACCGGCACCGGCCTGTTCGTGGTCGCGCTGCTCGCGCACGAACTGGCGCGCCGGCTGGCGCGCGAGGAAGCGGTGGCGCAACGCAGCCGCAGCCACGCGCAGATGCAGGCACAGGTCAACGACCTGGTGATCGAAACCCTCAGCGAAGGCGTGCTGGTGATCGACGCCGACGGCCTCGTGCACGCGGCCAATCCGGCGGCCGATGCGATCCTCGGCCAGGGCCTGGCGCAATTGCCACTGCCGTTCCCGCTGCACACGCAACCGGCCTGGCATGCGCTGGCCGCGCTCGCGCGGCAGACCTTCGCGCGGCGCGCGCCGCAGACAGAAGAAATCCCGGTGGCGCAGGCGCGCGGCGCCGCGCGCGAGGTGCGCGTGCGCACCCGTCTCACGCCCACCGACGACCGCCGCGCCGACAGCCTGTGCGTGATGTTCCTGCAGGACCTGCGCGAACTCGAAGCCCGCATCCGCACCGAGAAGCTCGCCGCGATGGGCCGCATGTCGGCCGCGGTGGCGCATGAAATCCGCAACCCGCTGGCCGCCATCGCGCAGGCCAGCGCGCTGCTCAACGAAGACCTGACCGACCCGGCGCATCGCAAGCTGACCGACATGGTGCAGCACAACGCCCGGCGCCTGGCGCGCATCGTGGACGACGTGCTCGACGTCTCGCGCGCGCGCCAGCAGCGCGTGCTCTCGCTGGGCGAACAGCTGGTGCTCGACCCCGCCGCGCAGATCCTGGCCGAGGAATGGGTGCGCCAGACCCAGCGCAAGGGCGTGCGCGTGGCGCTCGACGCGCAGGGCAGCGAAGTGCGCTTCGAAGCCGAGCACCTGCGCCGCCTGCTGGTGAACCTGCTGGACAACGCCGCGCGCTACGCGAGCCAGCGCGACGGTGCGATCCAGGTCATCACCACGCTACAGCGCGCCGGCGTGCAGCGGCCCGTGCTGCTGGTGTGGAGCGACGGCGCACCGCTGGAGCCGGCGGTGCAGCGCCACCTGTTCGAGCCCTTCTTCTCGTCCGAGAGCCGCTCCAGCGGCCTGGGCCTGTTCCTGTGCCGTGAGCTGTGCCGGCGCCACGGCGCCACCATCGGCTACGAACGGCGCGCGCTGGTGCCGGGCGGCCCCGAGGGCAATGAATTCTTCGTCAGCTTCGCGCCGAGCGAAAACCGGCTGACACAATAGCGGCCGTGAGCTCCCTCCCGTCTTCCGCCGCCGCCCCGCGTCCCGCGCAGATCCTCGTCATCGACGACGAACCCGACCTGCGCACGCTCTACGAACTCACGCTGCTGCGTGAAGGCTACCGGGTGGAAGCGGCGGGCAGCGTGTCCGAAGCGTGGCAGCACCTCGAAGCCGGCCGTTTCGACGCCGTGATCACCGACATGCGGCTGCCCGACGGCGAAGGCATGGAGATCATCCACCGCATTCAGAAGGACCAGCGCAGCGAGCGCTGCGTGGTCATGACCGCCTACGGCTCGGCCGAGAACGCGGTCGAGGCGCTGAAGGCCGGCGCCTTCGACTACCTCACGAAGCCGGTCGACCTGAAGCAGTTCCGCGCCGTGGTGGCGTCGGCGGTGCAGGCCAACCGCGCCGCGGTGGTCGTACCGCAGAAGCCGGCGCCGCGGGCCGCCGGCCAGGGCGAGCGCCCCGATGCATTGGCCGTGACGCGCAGCGGCGCCACCGCGCTCGACCGGCTGGTCGGCGAATCCGACCCGATGCGCCTCGTCAAGTCGCGCATCGCCAAGGTGGCGCGCGGCATGGCGCCGGTGCTGGTGCGCGGCGAGTCGGGCACCGGCAAGGAGCTGGTCGCGCGTGCCGTGCACGGCTGCAGCCAGCGCAGCGAAGGCCCCTTCGTCGCGGTGAACTGCGGCGCGATCCCCGAGAACCTGCTCGAGGCCGAATTCTTCGGCGCCAAGAAGGGCTCGTACACCGGCTCGTCGCAGGACCGCGACGGCTACTTCCAGGCCGCGCGCGACGGCACGCTGTTCCTCGACGAGATCGGCGACCTGCCGCTGGCCATGCAGTCGAAGCTGCTGCGCGCCATCCAGGAGCGCAGCGTGCGCGCCATCGGCTCGACGCAGGAAGACGCGGTCGACGTGCGCATCGTCAGCGCCACCCATAAAGACCTGCACGCCGAGGTGCTGGCCGGCCGCTTCCGGCAGGACCTGTTCTACCGCCTCAACGTGATCGAGATCGCGGTGCCCGCGTTGCGCGAGCGCCGCGAAGACCTGCCCGCGCTGTGCACCGCGCTGCTCGCGCGCATCGCGCAGGACGGCGGCCTGCCCGTGCCGCGTCTGTCCGACGCGCTACTGCAGCGCCTGGCCCAGCACCCGCTCGACGGCAACGTGCGCGAACTCGAGAACCTGCTGCACCGCGCCGTGGCGCTGAACGACGGCGACGAGTTGCACATCGACCTGATGGGCGCGATGAAGCCCATGCCGGCAGCGCCGGTCGCGCCCCGCAGCGAATCCGCCGAGGCGCCGCCCGCCGTTGCGGTGGCTCCCGCCCCCGCGCCAGCCGCCGAACCCAAGCCCGTGCCGCCGCCGTTGCCCTCCGACCTGCAAGCCTGGCTCGATCAGCAGGAGCGCGAAATCCTCGTGCGCGCGCTGCACGAAAGCGGCTTCAACCGCACGGCCGCCGCCGCGCGGCTCGGCATGAGCCTGCGTCAGATCCGCTACCGCATCGCGCGCCTGGGCATCTCCACGCCCAACGGCGACGACGGCGCCACCTCGCATGCCGACGACTGACAGCCCCGCCACGGCACCCGCCGGCGACGACGGACTCTGGCGCGCCGGCTGGTACCGCTTCGCCAAGGCCCTGCCCTCGCCCAACTTCGGCCCGCGCCCTGCCGGCGCGCAGACCGACCTGATCGTGCTGCACTCGATCAGCCTGCCGCCTGGCGAATACGGCGGCGACGCCGTGCAACAGCTCTTCACCAACCAGCTCGACTGGGACGCGCATCCCTACTTCCAGTCGATCCGCGGGCTCGAGGTGTCCTCGCATTTCTATGTGCGGCGCAACGGCGAACTCTGGCAGTTCGTGAGCTGCGACGACCGCGCCTGGCATGCCGGCGTTTCGGCATGGCGCGGACGCACCAACTGCAACGACGACTCGGTCGGCATCGAGCTCGAAGGCCTCGAGGGCGAGCGCTTCGAAGAGGCACAGTACGAAACGCTGGCCAGCCTCTGCGCCGCACTCGCGCAGCACTACGCCATCGCTCATGTGGCGGGCCACGAACACATCGCGCCCGGCCGCAAGCAGGACCCCGGTGCCGGTTTCGACTGGCGCCTGCTGCGCGAACAGCTGGGCTGGAGTCCACAGATGTTTCCCGAGCAGGTGGTGGCGCGCTAATTTTTTCAATCGGGCGGCGAGGTGTGATGCGGCGCTCTCGCGGCGCAGCAATTTGATCGGCGCCACCGCGCGATGCAGCAACCATGCGGCCTGCAGGCCCAAATCGCCTTGCAAGCCACGCCCTGTGCGGGTTGCGCCACCATGGGCCAGTATTCACGCGGCATCGCTGGCGATGCGCTGGACCCAAAGCAATTCCGTAGGGGTTGTATCCATAGGAAAACGCTACATCTAGTGGGTTGTAGCCCTCCCACACCCTAGATATAGTGTCCTCCCGTTCGGCACCAACGCCGACGCAAGGCCCGCCGAGGCCTTGCCATCCAACAAGAATTGCCCAACCGAGAGGAAGCGAATGCAAACTGCACTGAACACCCCGTCGACCCCCCGCGCCGTCCCCGCGACGCCGCAGCAGCAACAAGACACTGCGGGCTCGCCCACCGGTCAGAACCTCGCCCACTACCAGATCATTCGCCGCAACGGCGCCGTCGTTCCCTTCGAGCCGAACAAGATCGCCATCGCCATGATGAAGGCCTTCCTGGCGGTGCATGGCACCCAGGGCGCGGCCTCGGCCAGCGTGCGCGAGACCGTCGACGTGCTGACCCAGGGCGTGATCCGCGCCATGGTGCGTTCGCGTCCGGGCGGCGGCACCTTCCACATCGAAGACGTGCAGGACCAGGTCGAGCTCGGCCTGATGCGCGGCGGCCACCATGAAATCGCGCGCGCCTACGTGCTGTACCGCGAACGCCGCACGCAGGAGCGCTCCCGCCAGGGCGAGCAGGACGTGCCCGCCGCACCGGCGCTGCACGTGCTCGACAACGGCGAGCGCGTGGCGCTCGACCTGAACGAACTCAAGGGCCTGATCGAATCGGCCTGCCAGGGCCTGGGCGACAGCATCACCGCAGCCCCCATCGTCGCCGAGACGATGCGCAACCTGTACGACGGCGTGCCGCTGGACGAGGTCTACAAGGCGTCCATCCTCGCTGCCCGCACGCTGATCGAGAAGGACCCCGACTACACCTTCGCCACCGCGCGCCTGCTGCTGCACACGATCTTCAAGGAAATCATCGGCCGCGAAGTGATGCCGGCCGAACGCGCCACCGCCTACGCCGACTACTTCCCGCAGTTCATCAAGAAGGGCGTCGAGAACGAGCTGCTCGACGAGAAGCTGCTGCAGTACGACCTGCCCCGCCTGGGCGCCGCCCTGAAGGCCGAGCGCGACAACCAGTTCGACTACCTCGGCCTGCAGACGCTGTACGACCGCTACTTCCTGCACGTGCGCAAGACCCGCATCGAGCTGCCACAAGCCTTCTTCATGCGCGTAGCCATGGGCCTGTCGCTGAACGAAATCGACCGCGAAGCCCGCGCCATCGAGTTCTACGAAGTGCTGTCGTCGTTCGACTTCATGTCGAGCACGCCCACCCTGTTCAACGCCGGCACGCTGCGCTCGCAGCTGTCCAGCTGCTACCTGACCACCGTGCCCGACGACCTGGACGGCATCTACGAGTCGATCAAGGAAAACGCGCTGCTGTCGAAGTTCGCCGGCGGCCTGGGCAACGACTGGACCCGCGTGCGCGCGCTGGGCAGCCACATCAAGGGCACCAACGGCGAATCGCAGGGCGTGGTGCCGTTCCTGAAGGTGGTGAACGACACGGCCGTGGCCGTGAACCAGGGCGGCAAGCGCAAGGGCGCGGTCTGCACGTACCTGGAAACCTGGCACCTCGACATCGAGGAGTTCCTGGAGCTGCGCAAGAACACCGGCGACGACCGCCGCCGCACGCACGACATGAACACCGCCAACTGGATCCCCGACCTGTTCATGCGCCGCGTGATGGAAAAGGGCACCTGGACGCTGTTCTCGCCCTCCAACGTGCCTGACCTGCACGACCTGTTCGGCGCCGAATTCGAGAAAGCCTACGTCGCCTACGAAGAAAAGGCGGCGCGCGGCGACATCAAGCCCGCCCGCACCATCCAGGCGTCGGACCTGTGGCGCAAGATGCTCACGATGCTGTTCGAGACCGGCCACCCCTGGATCACGTTCAAGGACGCCTGCAACGTGCGCTCGCCGCAGCAGCACGCCGGCGTGGTTCACTCGTCGAACCTGTGCACCGAGATCACGCTGAACACCAGCGACACCGAAACCGCCGTCTGCAACCTGGGTTCCGTGAACCTGCTGCAGCACCTGAAGGACGGCAAGGTCGACCAGGAAAAGCTCAAGCGCACCATCTCGACGGCGATGCGCATGCTCGACAACGTGATCGACATCAACTACTACGCCGTGAAGAAGGCGCGCGACTCCAACCTGCGTCACCGTCCGGTCGGCCTGGGCCTGATGGGCTTCCAGGATTCGCTGTACGAACTGCGCATTCCGTACGCCTCGCAGGAAGCCGTGCAATTCGCCGACGAGTCGATGGAAGCCATCTGCTACCACGCCTACTGGGCATCGACCGAGCTGGCCAAGGAACGCGGCAAGTACTCGAGCTACAAGGGCTCGCTGTGGGACAAGGGCATCCTGCCGATCGACTCGCTCGACCTGCTCGAGAAGGCCCGCGGCGGCTACGTCGAAGTGGACCGCTCGGCCACCCTCGACTGGGACACGCTGCGCGCCAAGATCAAGGCCGACGGCATGCGCAACTCGAACTGCGTGGCCATCGCCCCGACCGCGACCATCTCGAACATCATCGGCGTGGACGCCTCGATCGAACCCTGCTTCGGCAACCTGTCGGTCAAGTCGAACCTGTCGGGCGAGTTCACCGTGATCAACCACTACCTGGTGCGCGACCTGAAGCGCCTGGGCCTGTGGGACGACGTGATGGTCATGGACCTGAAGCACTTCGACGGTTCGCTGCGTCCCATCGACCGCGTGCCGCAGGACGTGAAGGCGCTCTACGCCACCGCGTTCGAAGTCGAAACCACGTGGCTGGTGGAAGCCGCCGCGCGTCGCCAGAAGTGGATCGACCAGGCGCAGTCGCTGAACATCTACATGGCCGGCGCATCGGGCAAGAAGCTCGACGACACCTACAAGCTCGCCTGGCTGCGCGGCCTGAAGACCACCTACTACCTGCGCACGCAGAGCGCGACGCACGCAGAGAAGTCGACCGTGCAATCGGGCCGTCTCAACGCGGTGTCCTCTGGTGGCGCAAGCAATGACGCACCCTCGGGCATGAGCGCACTCGAAGCCGCCGCTGCAGCAGCGAAGGCACAGATGAGCGCCATTCCCGCCACCGACATCGCGTTCTGCGGCGTCGACGATCCGACCTGCGAAGCCTGCCAGTGATGTGCAAGTGAAGCGTCATTGCAGACGCTTCGATCGATCAGCGAGGAGTTCGCAAAAGCGCGCGACGTTCAATCAATCAAGGCATTGACTGACGTCGCGCGATGCATGCGAGCAACATAACAACCACATAAATGGCGCGCGATGTGAACGGGCACTTTGCAACTCACATCGTTGCTCCGATAATTGAGCATTGGATTTTTCTATGTTGACCTGGGACGAAGAAGTCAAGCCCTCCTTACCAAAGGATATGCAACAAGGATTGCAGCAGCACCACGCATCGACCAGCGGTTCTCCCGCAGGTCGCGCGGTCGCCGCTCCGACTTCGTCGCTTGCACAACCCGCCCACGCCACCGCACCGGTGGCCGCCGCTGCCGGCCAGCGCGTGAAGGCCTCCGACAAGCGCATCATCAACGGCCAGACCGACGTCAACCAGCTGGTGCCGTTCAAGTACAAGTGGGCCTGGGAAAAGTACCTCGCCACCTGCGCCAACCACTGGATGCCGCAGGAAGTGAACATGACGCGCGACATCGCGTTGTGGAAGGACCCGAACGGCCTGACCGAAGACGAGCGCCGCATCGTCAAACGCAACCTCGGCTTCTTCGTGACCGCCGACTCGCTGGCCGCCAACAACATCGTGCTGGGCACCTACCGCCACATCACGGCGCCCGAGTGCCGCCAGTTCCTGTTGCGCCAGGCTTTTGAAGAAGCGATCCACACGCACGCGTACCAGTACATCGTCGAGTCGCTCGGCCTGGACGAGAGCGAGATCTTCAACGCCTACAACGAAGTGCCGTCGATCCGCGAGAAGGACCAGTTCCTGATCCCGTTCATCGACGCCATCAGCGACCCGAACTTCAAGACCGGCACACACGAGACCGACCAGACGCTGCTCAAGTCGCTCATCGTCTTCGCCTGCCTGATGGAAGGCCTCTTCTTCTACGTCGGCTTCACGCAGATCCTTGCGCTGGGCCGCCAGAACAAGATGACCGGCGCCGCCGAGCAGTACCAGTACATCCTGCGCGACGAGTCGATGCACTGCAATTTCGGCATCGACCTGATCAACCAGCTCAAGCTCGAGAACCCCGGCCTGTGGACCGCCGAGTTCAAGGCCGAGATCAAGGCGCTGTTCCTGCACGCCGTCGAGCTCGAATACAAATACGCCGAAGACACCATGCCGCGCGGCGTGCTCGGCATGAACGCCTCCATGTTCAAGGGCTACCTGCGCTACATCGCCAATCGGCGCGCGCAGCAGATCGGCCTCGAAACGCTCTTCCCGAACGAGGAAAACCCGTTCCCCTGGATGAGCGAAATGATTGACCTGAAGAAAGAGCGCAACTTTTTCGAAACCCGCGTGATCGAGTACCAGTCGGGTGGTGCGCTCTCCTGGGATTGAATTTTTCGATACACAACAATTCATGAATTCAAGAATTGCCCTTGCCACCGACTGCGCCACAGAGCGCGGCATGGACGAGGGCTCAGGTGTTCATGGTGCTGGGGCTCAGATTCCAACGCCATGAATCGCTTCACGCTCCCAACGCGCGTGGAGTGCTTCAATAGGTTGATTTTTTCAACTTGATCAAGGAGAAATAGAAATGGCAACTGCAAAGAAAGCGCCGGCCAAGAAGGCCGCTGCAAAGAAGGCTCCGGCTAAGAAGGCTGTCGCCGCGAAGAAGGCTCCGGCAAAGAAGGTCGCTGCCAAGAAGGCTCCGGCAAAGAAGGCCGCCGCCAAGAAGGTCGTAGCGAAGAAGGCTCCGGCAAAGAAGGTCGCCGCCAAGAAGGTTGCGGCCAAGAAGGTCGTAGCGAAGAAGGCTGCACCGGCGAAGAAGGCCGCTGCCAAGAAGGCACCGGCAAAGAAGGCCGCCGCCAAGAAGGCGCCTGCCAAGAAGGCCGTAGCGAAGAAGGCGCCTGCCAAGAAGGCTGCCGCCAAGAAGGCGCCTGCGAAGAAGGCTGCTGCCAAGAAGGCCCCTGCCAAAAAGGCCGCGGCCAAGAAAGCCGCGAAAAAGCCCGCTGCCAAGCCTGCCGCTGCTGCCAAGAAGCCTGCCCCCAAGAAGGCTGCCGCGCCCGCCAAGGCTGCCGTAGCGCCTGCCCCTGCGGCGCAAACGACGCTGAATCCCCAGGCAGCATGGCCGTTTCCGACGGCCAGCAAGCCCTGAGTGAATTCTCAGCAGCCCTGAAAGGCACGAAGCCCGGCACCGCAAGGTGCCGGGCTTTTTTCATGGGCGCCCGCCGTCGCCGAAGCGATGCGGGCAGGCCTGTGATTTACAGCTCGAGCGTCGCGCGATCGACCTGGTAGTTCTGGGGCCCGCGCTGCGCGATCTTGAGCGCGCCGATGCGGTTGCCGAGCGCCGCGCAGCGCGCCAGCGGCCATTCCTTTTCCAGGCCGTACAGCAGGCCGCCGCGCCACGCATCGCCGCAGCCCGTGGGTTCGATCACCGCCGTCGGCGTCACACCGGGCACGTGCTCGCGCTCGCCGTCGGTCCACACCTCGCAGCCTTCGGCGGCCAGCGTGACCACGAGGCCGCGCACGCGCTTCGAGATCTCGGCCAGGCTCCAGCCGGTGCGCTGCGACAGCATCTTGCCCTCGTAGTCGTTGACGACGACCCAGCTCGCGAGATCGATGAAGTGACGCAGCGCGTCGCCGTCGAACATCGGCAGGCCCTGACCCGGATCGAACACGAAGGGAATGCCGGCGGCGGCGAACTGCTCCGCATGCTGCAGCATCGCCTCGCGGCCGTCGGGCGCGATGATGCCGAGCTTGATGTCCTCGCGTGCCACCACCTTCGTGATGTGCGCCTGCTGCATCGCGCCGGGGTGGAACGCCGTGATCTGGTTGTTGTCCGTGTCGTTCATGATCATCGCCTGCGCGGTGAAGGTGTCGTCGAGCTGACGAACGAACTCCGTGCTGATGCCCAGCGTGCGCATGCGCTCGGCGTAGTCGGCACCGTCGCTGCCCAGCGTGGCCATCGGCAGTGCCGTGCCGCCGAGCGCGTTGAGGCTGTAGGCGATGTTGCCGGCGCAGCCGCCGAAGTCACGGCGCAGGCCCGGCACCAGGAACGACACATTCAGGATGTGCAGCTGGTCCGGCAGGATCTGGTCGGCGAACCGGCCCTCGAAAGTCATGATGGTGTCGAACGCGAGGGAACCGCAAATCACTGCTGCCATGGGTGAACCGTAGGTTGGATGAACAAGAGAAAGAACGGCGCGCGTGTCGGCACTTCGCTCAGGGATAGAAAGCTTCGACGCGGTAGCCCGCGATCGGCGGCAGCGCCGCCGCCTCGGTGGCCGACAGGGTCAGGGGCAACGAGGCCGCGCGATCGGCACGCGCCGCCAGCACGCCCGATGCGCCGTAGTCCGCCGGCGTCAGCACGCGCCGCACGACGGCCCGCTCCTGCGTGTCGAGCAACGACAGTTCGATGGCCGGCATGGCGAGCGGCACGGTCGCCGCATTGCGCAAGGTGAAGCTCAAGCGGTAGTCGTTGCCGCCGCTCTTCTCGCGCGCGAAGGCCGCGCCTTCGATCACGATGTCGCCGATCTGGCGCAGCGCCGCGAGTTCGCAACCGGTGTACTGGCACAGCGCCGTCAGGGCCGGCCGCAGGTTCGGCTGGCGCGCCACGATGCCGTCGCGCTCATGGCGAACGACCTGCACGACGAGGATCAATGCCGCGAGCACCGCCAGCAGCACCAGCAGGCGACGCACGCCCTTGCGCTGCCAGAAGGCGGGAGGTTTTTCCGCCGGCTCGTCTTCTTCGGCGAAACGGTGATCGTCGGGTGCCTCGAAGGTCGCGGAAAGCGAGAAGTCAGGCTCGCCTTCGGCGCGGATACCAGGGCCTGGCACCGGCACGGCGGCCTCGTGGTGTTGTTGCGCATCGCGCGCCTTGGCGTTCGCGATCTTGGCCGACTTGGCGCGCGCACGGCGCAGCGCCTTCTGTATCTGGAGCTGGTCGTGATCTTTTTCTTCCTGCTCGCGCTCCGCGGCTGCACCGTCATCTTCGTCGGTCGATGCGACCAGTCCGCGCAGCGCTGTGCTGCGCGGCAGGTTGGGCAACGGCGGCGGAGGCGACGGTGATACGGGCGGCGGTGCGCCGAGGTTCAGGTCGATGTTCGGAAACGGCGGCAGCGAACTCGCCGGCGGACGCCATGCGGGCTCGGTGGCGTCGAGGTCGGACCAGGGTTCGTCTGCGGCAAGGCCGTGCGCGGGCAGCGTCAGTGCGAAAGGCTGCGGTGCGGCTGAAGGGGCGGGAGCAACATCAGATGAAGGCTGTGCTTCGGCGGACTCCGGCGCTGAAAGCGGCGTCGGCTGCGACTCCGGCTCGTCATCGAGAAAGTCTGCTTCCTCGACGGCCGGTGACGAGGCTGCCGGCGGCGGCACGACTGCAGGCTCGAGGCGCACGTCATTGAAAGACGCCACCAGCGCGGCCATCGAAGACATCGGCGAGGCGGATGAGGATGCCGGCGCAGCAGGCGCCGGCACGGTTCCGTCGGGTGTGTCCTGCAGGTCGAGCGTTGCATCGAACACATGGCTGCAGCGGCCGCAGCGCACCCAACCGTCCGAGATGCGAAGCTGGTCGCGCACCACCTTGAAGGTGGTGGTGCAGGCGGGGCAACGCGTGACGAGGCTCATGACGGGGCGATTGTAGGGTTGGGCCCTCGCCGCGCAGGCAGGCGTCCGCGGCGCGGAAGCACGGTCGCGTGCTTCAGCAGCGCGCGGTCATGAGGATCCAGCCGTCCTCGGTGTCGCTGACTTCGAGCGCGGCGTACGGCGCATAGGCCGCCTTCAATTCGTCGGCCTGGCGCTCGAGGATGCCGGCCAGCACCAGCGAGCCGCCGGCGGCCACATGGCTGCGCAGCAGCGGCGCCAGCACCTTGAGCGGCGTCGCAAGAATGTTGGCAAGCACCGTCTGGTACTGGCCCTTGGCCGCTTCGGGCAGGCCAGCCTTCAGTTGCACGCCGTTGGCTTCGGCATTGAGCCGGGTCGAGGAGACCGCGGCGTCGTCGATGTCGACGGCATCGATGTCGCGGGCGCCAAACTTGGCCGCGCCGATGGCCAGGATGCCGGAGCCGCAACCGTAGTCGAGCACGCGCTGATCGGCAAAAGCGCCCTCGCCCCGCGTCGCGATCCAGCGCAGGCACATGCGCGTGGTCGGGTGCGTGCCGGTACCGAAGGCCAGACCCGGATCGAGCCGGATCACCTGCTTCGCCTGCGCGGGCGGTTCGTGCCAGGTGGGCACGATCCAGAACTCGGGCGTGATCTCGACTGGTGCAAACTGCGATTGCGTGAGCCGCACCCAGTCCTGGTCGGGCACCGGCGCCACGCCGAGCACCGAGCAGCCTTCGAAGAAGTCCTGCAGCGCGAGCACCGAGGCTGCCTCGTTGGCAGCCGCCTCGTCGGGGAACAGCGCGATCACGCGCGAACGCTGCCAGCCCTCCTTGGGCGGCGGCATGCCGGGCTCGCCGAACAAAGCCTGCTCGGCATCGGTCTGCGCGTCGGCATCTTCCACCGACACGCTCAGCGCATCGAGTGCGTCGAGCGCATCGCCGAGCAATTCGACCCGGTCTTCCGGCGCCATGAGGCGGAGTTCAAACATACAAGAGCCCCTTTTGGTCAAGAAACACCGAGAGCCCGATCTTGCCGGGCCTCTGGTGCTGCCCCTGCGAAGGGCTGGTGTTGCAACGCGAAGCTCGCGAAGCCTGGAGTGCTCAACGCTTGTGCGCTGCCAGCCACTCTTCGAGGTAATGGATGTTCGTGCCGCCGGTCATGAACTTGGCGTCGACCATCAGCTCGCGGTGCAGCGGCATGTTGGTCTGGATGCCTTCGACCACCGTCTCGTTCAGGGCCGTGCGCATGCGCGCCATGGCCTGTTCGCGGGTGTCGCCGTACACGATGATCTTGCCGATCATCGAGTCGTAGTTCGGGGGCACGAAGTAGTTGGTGTACACGTGCGAGTCGACGCGAACGCCAGGACCGCCCGGCGGGTGCCACATGGTGATGCGGCCCGGCGACGGCGTGAACTTCCACGGGTCTTCGGCGTTGATGCGCACCTCGATGGCATGGCCGCGCATCTCGATCTGGCGCTGCGTGAACGGCAGCTTCTCGCCGGCGGCGACCATGATCTGCGTCTTCACGATGTCGATGCCGGTGGTGAACTCCGTGACCGGATGCTCCACCTGCACGCGCGTGTTCATCTCGATGAAGTAGAACTCGCCGTTCTCGTACAGGAACTCGAAGGTGCCGGCACCGCGGTAGCCGATCTTCTTGCAGGCGGCTGCACAGCGCTCGCCGATCTTCTCGATCAGCTTGCGCGGAATGCCGGGGGCCGGCGATTCCTCGATCACCTTCTGGTGGCGGCGCTGCATGGAGCAGTCGCGTTCGCCGAGGTAGACCGCGTTCTTGTGCTTGTCGGCCAACACCTGGATTTCAATGTGGCGCGGGTTCTGGAGAAACTTCTCCATGTACACGGCCGGATTGTTGAAGGCCGCGGCGGCTTCCGCCTTGGTCATCTGGATCGCGTTGACCAGCGCCGCCTCGGTGTGCACCACGCGCATGCCGCGGCCACCGCCGCCGCCTGCCGCCTTGATGATGACCGGGTAGCCGATCGCACGGGCGATGCGCTTGTTGGTGGCGGCGTCGTCGGACAGTTCGCCTTCCGAGCCGGGCACGCAAGGCACGCCGGCCTTGATCATGGCCTGCTTGGCCGAGACCTTGTCACCCATCGTGCGGATGTTGTCGGGCGTCGGGCCGATGAACTGGAAGCCGCTTTGCTCCACACGTTCGGCGAAATTGGCGTTCTCGCTCAGGAAACCATAGCCGGGGTGGATGGCTTCGGCGTCGGTCACCTCGGCGGCCGAGATGATGGCCGGCATGTTGAGGTAACTCTGCCCCGACGGTGCCGGGCCGATGCACACGGCTTCCTGCGCCAGTTTGACGTACTTGGCTTCGCGATCGGCTTCGGAATAGACCATCACGGCCTTGATGCCCATCTCGCTGCAAGCGCGCTGGATCCGAAGGGCGATCTCCCCCCGGTTTGCAACCAGAATCTTCTTGAACATGCTTACTCGATGATGAACAGCGGCTGGCCGTATTCGACCGCCTGGCCGTTTTCGCCGAGGATCTGCGTGACGGTACCGGCCTTGTCGGCCTCGATTTCGTTGAGGATCTTCATCGCCTCGATGATGCAGAGCGTGTCGCCCTCGTTCACCTTGCTGCCGACTTCGACGAAAGCCGCGGCGCCCGGGCTGGACGAACGGTAGAAGGTGCCGACCATCGGCGACTTCACGGCGTGGCCGCTCGGCGCCGCTTCGGCGACAGGTGCGCCAGCGGCCGGGGCGGCAGTCACGGCACCCGCGGCAACGGGAGCCGCCATGGCGGGCGCGGCGGCCAGGGTCTGCACATACTGCACGGGCGCGGCACCGCCACCCTTGACGATGCGGACCTTGCCTTCGGTTTCGGTGATTTCCAGTTCGGAAATATTCGATTCGGACACCAGATCGATCAGTGTCTTGAGTTTGCGCAGATCCATGGAACTCCAGTGCCAGCTTTGCCGGTCTTTAGGAAAGAACTTGACCGAAAACCGTCGATTTTCGGCGTTTGGCGTCTAACGCCAGCTTGTGTATTTAAATTCTAACCGTGAACAAGTTGGCGTCGCCACGCGTCCAGGTCGGTCGTTTCAAGCTTGCCCATTTTACGAGCCAGCACCGAACCGTCGGCATGGAGCACCAAGGTGAACGGCAAGCCACCCGCCGTATTGCCCAGATTCTTCACCAATTCCATGCCCTGCAGTCCAGCCAGCGCGGTCGGGTAGGTGACCGGCGTGCGCTGCAGGAACTTGCGTACGGCGCTGGGCTGATCGATGGCCAAACCGACCACTTGCCAGCCGTTGGCACCATGTTCGCGGAAAAAGGCGTCGATCATCGGCATTTCCTCGACGCAGGGTGGGCACCAGGTGGCCCAGAAGTTGAGCAGCACGGGCTTGCCGCGCAGGCTCGTCAGGGCCAGCTCGCCGCCCTCCGGGCGCTCGAAGCGCTGGTCCCAGAACATGGCCGCATCGAGCTTCTCGCCGCCTGAAGCCGCGACGCCGCTGTCATTGCGCTCCCGCCACCAGGCGCCGGCCATGCCGGCCGCGGCAGCGACTGCCGCCACGCCGGCATACAGCATGCCGCGTCGTGTGGGCGTTGAAGTCATTCACTGGTCCTTTTCTTGTTCAATGCGTCGGCGCAGCGCATTCAGGTCGCCGCGCGGCGCACGCCCCTGGGCGTCGGGCTTGAGGGCACCGCGCAGGTCGTCGAGGTCATACACCAGCAGGTGCACCCCGATTTCCTCGCCCAGCGCCCGGCTCGGCGCGTGGACGCTGAGGGCTTCGACCTGCTCGCCGTGGAAGCCGGTCACCATGCGCGGCTCGTAGTCCACATGGTGATCGATCAAGGCGATTTCGGCCGACTTGGAATCATCGCAGAACAATTGAATATAAATGTCTGACAAGCGCGTGGCCGTGCCATGCCAGACGGCGCCGCCCACATGCGGCCGGAACACCGTCATGCGCTCCATCCACTCGAGCGCCAGCAGGCGCAGCGCATGCAGTTCCTGCGGCTGGGTGTCGGCGCAGAAGAGCGCGATGTAGTCGCGCACCTCGGCCTCGACCTCGTCGTTGTTGGGCAACGCGGTGCGCGTCGGGAGGCCGAGTTCGCGCAATGCCCGGCGCTTGGCCGGGCCGTACTCGAGCCCCTCCTCGACGACGAGTCGGGCGGCAACGGCGGCGATTTCACGCTTGGACGTGTCCATCGGCGCATTCTGCCCGCTGCGGACGCCCCTCACATGAACATCAGTACGGCGCCCGGGGCGAAGCGCCCGCGCCCCCCTGTGGCGGCTCCCTAGAATCGCCCGATGCACATTCATATTCTGGGTATCTGCGGAACGTTCATGGGCGGCGTGGCCGCCCTGGCGCGCGAAGCAGGCCACCGGGTCACGGGCTGCGACGCCGGCGTGTACCCCCCGATGAGCGACCAGCTGCGCGCGCTCGGCATCGACCTGATCGAAGGCTTCGGCGCCGACCAGCTGGCACTTTCTCCCGACATGTTCGTGGTCGGCAACGTGGTGTCGCGGGCCCGCCTGCCCGACGGCAGCCCCAAGTTTCCGCTGATGGAAGCCATCCTCGACGCCGGCAAACCCTACACCAGCGGCCCGCAGTGGCTGGCCGAACACGTGCTGCAGGGCCGGCATGTGCTGGCCGTGGCCGGCACGCACGGCAAGACGACCACCACCTCGATGCTGGCCTGGGTGCTCGAACAGGGCGGCAAGGCGCCCGGCTTCCTGGTCGGCGGCGTGCCGCTGGACTTCGGCGTGTCGGCCCGCCTCGGCGACGGTCCGGCCTTCGTGATCGAGGCCGACGAATACGACACCGCCTTCTTCGACAAGCGCAGCAAGTTCGTCCACTACCGGCCGCGCACGGCCGTGCTGAACAACCTGGAGTTCGATCACGCCGACATCTTCGACGATCTGGCCGCCATCGAACGCCAGTTCCATCACCTCGTGCGCACCGTGCCTGGCACCGGGCGCCTGGTGGTGAACGCCACCGAGGAGAGCCTGCAGCGCGTGCTGACCCAGGGCTGCTGGAGCGAGCTCGCCCGCTTCGGCGACGGCGGCCCGGCCACGGAGTGGCAGGCGCGCGGCACGCACGATGCCTTCGACGTGCTGCACCGCGGCGAGGTGGTCGGCCGGGTCGAATGGGAACTCTCGGGCCTGCACAACCAGATGAACGCACTGGCCGCCATCGCGGCGGCCGACCACGTGGGTGTGCCGCCGGCCGATGCCGCCCGGGCGCTCGGGCGCTTTCGCAACGTGCGCCGTCGCATGGAACTGCGCGGCACGGTCGAAGGCAACGGTGGCGCCATCACCGTGTACGACGACTTCGCGCACCACCCCACCGCGATCCGCACCACGCTCGACGGCCTGCGCAAGAAACTTGACGACGCCGGCAAGCAAAGTGAGCGCATCCTCGCGGCCTTCGAGCCGCGCAGCAACACGATGAAGCTGGGTGTGATGGCTGCGCAACTGCCGTGGAGCCTGGAATCGGCCGACCTGTCGTTCTGCCACACGGCCGGCCTCGACTGGGACGCGGCCGCCGCGCTGGCGCCGATGGGCGCACGCGCCCAGGTGGCCGATGCCATCGAGCCGCTGGTGCAGCAGGTCGTCGCCGCGGCACGGCCCGGCGATCACATCGTCTGCATGAGCAACGGCGGCTTCGGCGGCGTGCACGAGAAACTGCTGGACGCCCTGCGCACCGCCCAAACATCATGAGCCCCCGCCCGGCCGCTCCGAAGGAGGCTCGCACCGCAGTGCGTAGCACGAAGGTTTACAGTGAATTCCATGCGCGCGCGTGAGCTGATCGACACACTGAAGCTCCAGCCCCACCCCGAGGGCGGCTGGTACAGCGAGGTGTTCCGGTCGGCCGCGAGCGTGACCCCCGCCGATGGCCGCACGCCGCGCAGCGCGCTGACCAGCATCTACTTCCTGCTCGAAGCCCACCAGCATTCGCGCTGGCACCGCGTGCTGTCGGACGAAGTCTGGGTGCATCTGGAAGGCGTGCCGCTGGCGCTGTGGACCTGCGACGCCGCGATGCGGACCGCGCCGGCCCACGTGAAGCTGGGCCCGGTCGACATTCACGGTACGCGGCCGCAGCACGTGGTGCCCGCCGGCCAATGGCAGGCCGCGCGCCCGATTCAGGGCCACGCGGCCGGCGACTATACGCTGGTCGCCTGCATGGTCGGGCCGGGCTTCGACTTCGCGGATTTCTCGCTGGTGCCGCCCGGCAGCGACGAAGCGGCATCGATGCAGCACCACTGGCCCGACCTGGCCAGCATGCTCTAACTAACTACGCCGTCAGCCCCGGCGCTGCTTGACGGCCTGAGACAGCGTCTCGAGCACCTGCACCGAATCGTCCCAGCCGATGCAGGCGTCGGTGATGCTCTTGCCGTACTCGAGGCCCGACAGCTGATCCTTGCCCGGCGTGAACTTCTGTGCGCCTGCCTGCAGGTGGCTTTCGATCATCACGCCGAACACGCGCTTGGAGCCGCCGGCGATCTGGCCGGCGATGTCCTTGGCCACGTCGATCTGCTTCTGGTGCTGCTTGGAGCTGTTGGCATGGCTGCAGTCGACCATGAGCGTGGGCGGCAGCTTGGCGGCTTCGAGGTCCTTGCAGGCGGCTTCGACGCTGGCAGCGTCGTAGTTCGGCGTCTTGCCGCCGCGCAGGATCACGTGGCAGTCGCGGTTGCCGTTGGTCTGCACGATCGCGACCTGGCCGTTCTTGTGCACCGACAGGAAGTGGTGACCACGCGCCGCTGCCTGGATCGCGTCGGTGGCGATGCGGATGTTGCCGTCGGTGCCGTTCTTGAAGCCGATGGGGGCCGACAGGCCCGAGGCCAGTTCGCGGTGCACCTGGCTCTCGGTGGTGCGCGCACCGATGGCGCCCCAGGCGATCAGGTCGCCGATGTACTGCGGCGAGATCACGTCGAGGAACTCGCTGCCCGCCGGCAGGCCCAGGCGGTTGATGTCGATCAGCAGCTGGCGCGCGATGCGCAGGCCTTCGTCGATGCGGTAGCTCTCGTCCAGGTACGGGTCGTTGATGAGCCCCTTCCAGCCGACCGTGGTGCGCGGCTTCTCGAAGTACACGCGCATCACGATCTCCAGCGTGCCGGCGTACTTGTCGCGCTCGGCCTTCAGGCGGCGGGCGTAGTCGAGGGCGGCGGCCGGGTCGTGGATCGAACACGGGCCCATGATCACCAGCAACCGGTCGTCCTTGCCGGCCATGATGTTGTGGATGCCCCGGCGGGTGCCGGTGATCAGCGTTTCGATCGGCGTGCCGCGGATCGGGAAGAAGCGGATCAGATGTTCGGGAGGGGGGAGCACGTTGATGTCCTTGATGCGTTCGTCGTCGGTCTTGCTGGTTTTTTCGACGCTCGCATACCAGCTGTCGCCGGTGGGAGGGGTGTTCGTGCTCATGGTTTTCTTTCCTTGTTGGTGTGAATGAAAAATCGTCAGGGCATAAAAAAACCGCCGGGGGCTGGAAGCCACCGGCGGTTTTGGGAGGGTGTTCGTTTGCTTTACGCGCTCGCCTCTCGTCCGCCGGAAACCGGGAACCAAAAGTAGGCAAAAAAGTAAGCGCGGAGGGCGGACATGTGGGCGGAATGTAGCACGGAAAACAAAAACCCGGCCAGGTGGCCGGGTCGGTGTTGTTTTTACCTGTAGCCGGATTCGTTCGCGTTGTGAATGATCCAGATCAGGTTGCCGCTGCTGAAATCGCCCATGCCGCCACCCGCGAAGATCAGGCGGCCCTGGCCCTTGTAGGTCATCTCGAAGCGGTGGCGATCACTGCCGAAGTAGAAGGGAATCCAAGCCTTGCCTGTAATGTAGGCGCCCTGGTCGGTGGGCTGGCCGGCGAGGTCGGTGACCTGCTTGGTGCTCATGCCGATCTGCAGGCGCGCGAACTTGCTGTTGCGCGCCGGGTTGCCGGTGATCTCGCCCTCAAAGCCGTTCAGGCCCTTGACGGTACGGCCGCTGCCGGCCTCGACCTTGGAAGAATCGACCACGTTGCCGCGCGCGTCCATGCCGGCCTTCGAACCGCTGGGCGCCGCGGGCGCGGCAGCGGCCGGAGCGGGTGCCGGTGCGGCGGCGGGCTGGCTGCCCGAACCGCCGCGCGATGCGCAACCGGCTGTGGCCAGCGCGACCACGGCGGTCACGGCCCACAGCACGGCGGGCGAGTTGATCCTGTTCCCCATCGGAATGCTCCTTGAACTTGTCGTTCGCAAAAAAGGAGCGCAGCTTAGCAACCAAAGGAAACAGTCGACAAGTGTCGAAAGTCCTAAGCCGTTCCACCTACAGTCAGGCCGTCGATGCGCAAGGTGGGCTGGCCGACCCCCACGGGCACGCTCTGGCCTTCCTTGCCGCAGGTTCCCACGCCCGAATCGAGCGCCATGTCGTTGCCGATCATGGTCACGCGGGTGAGTGCGTCGGGGCCGTTGCCCACGATGGTCGCGCCCTTCACCGGGTACTGGATCTTTCCGTTCTCGACCCAGAAGGCCTCGCTGGCCGAGAACACGAACTTGCCGCTGGTGATGTCGACCTGCCCGCCGCCGAAGTTGGTGGCATACAGGCCCTTCTTGATGCTGGCCACGATTTCCTGCGGGTCCTTGTCGCCGCCCAGCATGTAGGTGTTGGTCATGCGCGGCATCGGCACGTGGGCGTAGCTCTCGCGGCGGCCGTTGCCCGTGGGCTTGACCTTCATGAGGCGCGCGTTCATCGCGTCCTGGATGTAGCCCTTGAGGATGCCGTCCTCGATCAGCACGTTGCGCTGGCTGGCGTGGCCTTCATCGTCCACGTTGAGCGAGCCGCGGCGGTCGGCGATGGTGCCGTCGTCGAGCACCGTAACGCCCTTGGCCGCGACACGCTGGCCGATGCGGCCCGAGAACGCGCTCGAGCCCTTGCGGTTGAAGTCGCCCTCCAGGCCGTGGCCGATGGCTTCGTGCAGCAGGATGCCGGGCCAGCCCGAGCCGAGCACCACCGTCATCTCGCCGGCCGGGGCCGGGCGGGCGTCGAGGTTGGTCAGCGCGGCCTTCACGGCGTGGTCGACGTATTCGGCGATCTGCTCGTCGGTGAAGTAGGCCAGGCCGAAGCGCCCGCCACCGCCGCCCGATCCGACCTCGCGGCGTCCGTTCTGCTCGGCGATCACGGTGACCGACAGGCGCACCAGCGGCCGCACGTCGGCGGCCAACGTGCCGTCGGCGCGCGCCACCATCACCACGTCGTATTCGCTGGCCAGGCCGGCCATGACCTGCGCCACGCGCGGATCGCGTGAGCGGGCGAGCTTCTCGACCTTTTCGAGCAGCTTCACCTTGGCCGTGCTGTCGAGCGTGGCAATGGGGTCGATGCCGCCGTAGAGCGAGCGGCTAGACGCGATCTTGCGCGGCACGGTCTTGACGCGCGCAGTGCGGCCGGCGGAGGAAATGGAGCGGACCGTGCGCGCCGCGTCGAGCAACGAAGCTTCGGAGATGTCGTCCGAGTAGGCAAAAGCGGTTTTCTCGCCGCTCACGGCGCGCACGCCGACGCCCTGGTCAATGCTGAAGCTGCCGGTCTTGACGATGCCTTCTTCCAGGCTCCAGCCTTCGGCGCGGGTGTACTGGAAGTACAGGTCGGCATCGTCCACGCGGTGCGCGGTGATCTCGGCCAGTGCCTTGCTCAGGTGCGATTCGTCCAGGCCGAACGGCGTGAGCAGAAGCTGTTGCGCTGTAGCCAAGCGCTCGATGGTGGGTTCACGAGAGATCATGACTGCCATTCTAGGCAGCCGCCCCCTTCCGTGCCGCCCCCGGGGGCTCTAGCTTTGGGCGAGCTTCCGGGCCCGGGCGATCGACATCAGAATGCCCAGCCCCAACCCCAGCGTGACCATGGCGGTGCCGCCGTAGCTGATGAAGGGCAGCGGCACGCCCACCACCGGCAGGATGCCGCTGACCATGCCCATGTTCACGAAGGCGTAGGTGAAGAAGATCATCGTCACCGCCCCGGCCAGGAGGCGCGAGAACAGCGTGGGTGCGTTCAGCGCAATGGTCAGCCCGCGGAAGATCAGCAGGATGAAGGCCGCGATCAACGCGAGGTTGCCGATCAGGCCGAATTCCTCGGAGTACGCGGCGAAGATGAAGTCGGTGGTGCGCTCGGGGATGAATTCAAGGTGCGTCTGCGTGCCCTGCATGAAGCCCTTGCCGCCGATGCCACCCGAACCGATGGCGATCATCCCCTGGATGATGTGGAAGCCCTTGCCCAGCGGGTCCTTGCTGGGGTCGAGCAGCGTGCACACGCGCTGCTTCTGGTAGTCGTGCAGCACGCGCCAGTCGACGCCGTCGACGCACAGCTGCGACTCGAAGCCCACGATGAGCGTGATGGCCACCGCGCCGATCACCACCGGCGGCACGATCAGCTTCCACGGCAGCCCGGCAAAGAAGATCACCGCCAGACCGGCCGCCAGCACCAGCAGCGAGGTGCCCAGGTCGGGCTGCTTCATGATGAGCCCGACCGGCACCGCGAGCAGCACCGTCGCCACCACGAAGTCGAGCGGCCGCAACTGGCCTTCGCGGCGCTGGAACCACCAGGCCAGCATCAGCGGCATCGCGATCTTGAGGATTTCGCTGGGCTGAATCACCACGCCGACGTTGATCCAGCGCTGGGCGCCCTTCTTCGTGATGCCGAACAGCGCGACCGCGATCAGAAGCGCCACCCCCGCCGCATAGAGCGGCACGGCGAACGACATGAGCCGCTGCGGCGGCACCTGCGCCACCACGAACATGATGCCGCCGGCCAGCAGCATGTTGCGGCCATGATCGATGAAGCGCGAGCCGTGGTCGTAGCCGGAGGAGTACATGGTGAGCAGCCCGGCGAAGGCGAGCAGCATCACGGCGAAGGCCAGGAAGCCGTCGAAGCCCTGGAAGATGGGCGCAATGCGACGCGCCAGGGAGGGCTGGTTGAACACGGCAGACATGGGGGCGGATTATCCCCGCCC
>NZ_QXMN01000294.1:0-737 GCF_003581445.1 Acidovorax cavernicola
GTGCAGGGGCCGACGCTGCGCGCGATGTCCGCGCCGCGCGCCTGCAGCAGCGCTTTTTCGGTGCGTGTCGGGTAGTACTCAGGCAGGCGCGTGATGGCCTCGAACAGTTCGCAGCCGCGCTGGTCGTAGAAATACTTGGCGCAGATGCGCGCCGGCGTGCCGCTCAGGTCACGGGCAAGCGTCTGGCGCGCAGCGGGTGCCGGCGGCGCTGACACCGATGTCGGTGCCTGGGCATCGGCGGAAGCAACGGAGAGCAACATGTGCGCGGACCTTCCCGAAAAAGCAGCAAGAACGCCTGCGCGACCAGCCGATGCCGGTTCCGGGGCAGACCCTGGCTCAAGCCTAGCCATGCGCGCCTACGCTTCGGGTAGGACAGGAGCGCATGCAACGCGCGCGCCAGACAGGTGCGGCAGCGGTGGGCGCGGGCTGCGGATTGACCCACTGCGGCGTTAGAGCCATCATCGGCATCAGGTACGGGGGCCCGGCACCAGCGGACCGCCGACATCGCTTTCTTACGGGAGACTGCCATGAGCGAACGTCTGACTGCCGGCGAAATCTGCACGCGGGAAGTGGCCATTGCCTATCGCCATACCGATCTCGTGACCGCGGCCCAGCTGATGCGCGAACACCATGTGGGCGCGCTGGTCGTGATCGATGAAACCCAGGGCCTGCGCACCGTGGCGGGCGTGCTCACCGACCGCGACATCGTGATTTCCGTGGTCGCGCCCGAACTGGCG
>NZ_QXMN01000295.1:0-733 GCF_003581445.1 Acidovorax cavernicola
CGCTCGAAATGCTGCGCACGGTGCGCGCGGCGTCGAGCAGCGAAGCTTCGGAAATGTCGTCGGAATAGGCGAATGCGGTTTTCTCGCCGCTCACCGCGCGCACGCCCACGCCCTGGTCGATGCTGAAGGAACCGGTCTTGACGATGCCTTCCTCGAGGCTCCAGCCTTCGGCGCGGGTGTATTGGAAGTACAGGTCGGCGTCATCGACCTGGTGCGAGCGGATCTCGGCCAGGGCGCGTGCGAGGTGGGATTCATCCAGGCCGAAAGGCTCGAGCAGCAAGCTGCGGGCCGTGGCCAGGCGTTCGATGGTGGGTTCGCGGGAGATCATGGGTACATTGTAGGCACCACCCCATGCCCTCTCCCCGCACTGACCCGGAAATTCGCGCCCGGCCTCAGCCCAGGCGCGAAGTCGCGAGCGAGCCGCGGCCCAGCGCCGCGTCCTGCGGCAACTGGCGCTGCGAGCGCGCGACCGACATCAGCACGCCCAGCGCCAGCCCCAGCGTGACCATGGCCGTGCCGCCATAGCTGACGAAAGGCAGCGGCACGCCGACCACGGGCAGGATGCCGCTGACCATGCCCATGTTGACGAACGCGTAGGTGAAGAAAATCATCGCCACCGCCGCCGCCATCAGCCGCGCGAACAGCTGCTGGGCGCGCATGGCGATGACCAGGCCGCGCCAGACCAGCAGCAGGAAGGCGGTGATCAGCAGCAGATTGCCGACCAGACCGAACT
>NZ_QXMN01000296.1:0-729 GCF_003581445.1 Acidovorax cavernicola
CGAACCCGTGGCCCAGCTGCCGTCCAGCGCTTCCTTCGTGGCCTTGCTGTAGTAAGGCGCCCAGTTGATGATCGCCGAGCCCAGGTGGGCCTTGGGACCGTAGGCGGTCATGTCGGAATCCCAGCCGAACGCGCGCTTGCCCTTTTCCTGCGCGGTCTTGAGCACGGCCGGCGAGTCGGTGTTCTGGAACAGCACGTCGGCGCCGCCGTTGATCAGCGAAGTCGCGGCTTCGGTTTCCTTCGGCGGGCTGAACCATTCGTTGACCCAGACCACCTTGGTCTTGATCTTCGGGTTGACCGACTGCGCGCCCAGCGTGAAGCTGTTGATGTTGCGGATCACTTCGGGAATCGGCACCGAGCCGACCACGCCCAGCGTGTTGCTCTTGGTCATCGCGCCGGCGATGATGCCCGCCAGGTACGCGCCTTCATAGGTGCGGCTGTCGTAGGTGCGCACGTTGGCCGCGGTCTTGTAGCCCGTCGCGTGTTCGAACTTCACGCCCGAGAAATCGGGCGCGATCTTCTGCAGCGCTTCCATGTAGCCGAAGGTCGTGCCGAAGATCAGCTTGTTGCCCTGGCCGGCCATGTCGCGCAGCACGCGCTCGGCGTCCGGGCCTTCGGGCACGCTTTCGACATAGCTGGTCTGGATCTTGTCGCCGAACTCCTGCTCGAGCTTCTTGCGCGCCTGGTCGTGGGCATACGACCAGCCGCCGTCGCCGACGGGACCGACATA
>NZ_QXMN01000297.1:0-728 GCF_003581445.1 Acidovorax cavernicola
GCCCAGGCCGCCGATGAAGCTGAAGTCCTTTTGCGCGTCGTAGCTCAGGCTGCGGTACATCGCCGGATTGAACGCCAGCGTGCCCGAATCGGCCGTGCCCACGGTATAGCCGTCGGCGGGCGAGCGCACGATCTGCGTGGCGCCGATGATGGTCGCCGCGCCGGGCTTGTTCTCGACCACCACGGTCTGGCCCAGCTCCTTGGACATGCCGATCGCGAGGTTGCGCGCGATCACGTCGGTGGTGCCGCCCGGCGCATAGGGCACGACCCATTTGACGGGTTGCTGCGCGGGAAAGGCCGTCTGGGCCTGCGCCATTCCCGTGGTCATCAGGGCCGCGCCGATGGCTGCAATGAATTGCCGTTTCTGCATGTCTTGTCTCCTTGGTTTTGTGTTTTTTCCCGTCCATCCGGGGTACGGTCCGTCTTGCCGCGACTCAGGTCGCTTTCAGCATCCATTCATGCGCGGGATCGTTGCGAAACGCCCAGCGGCGCTCCGGTCCGGCCATGGTGTTGAGGTAGTACAGGTCGTAGCCGTGCGGCGCGACGCAGGGGTGGTAGCCGCGCGGCACCATCACCGTGTCGCGGTGCTCGACGGCCATGGTTTCGTCGAGCGAGCGGTCGTCGGTGTAGACGCGCTGGAACGCGAAACCCTGCTGCGGATCGATCTGGTGGTAATAGGTTTCCTCGAGCACCGTTTCGGCATTCGGCTGGGCCGGATCGGTGCTGTCG
>NZ_QXMN01000298.1:0-728 GCF_003581445.1 Acidovorax cavernicola
TTCACGTAGTAGTAGAGCGTGGGCTTGCTCACGCCCAGCCGCGCGGCGATGTCGTCGAGCGAAGTCGCATGGAAGCCGCGCTCGTTGAACAGTTGCGCGGCCGCCGACAGCACCGCCTGGCGCTTGGCTTCGCGCTGCTGCGCGCTGTGCTGCGTGGCCGGCCAGAGCGGCTCCTCATCGACGGCGTCTGCGGAGTGCAAGAAAGGGTTCATCAGTGTTTCCATGGGTGGCGGGAAAGTCCCAATGCCTGGGCCAGAGGTCGCCGACCAGAATCCTACTCGTGAGTAAGAAGTCTACTCACCAGTAGCCCCCCTCCGGTTCGCACAAACCCGCAGAAGAAGGCCGATGGAGACACACACCCCAGGCAGCCCCGCTGCCCCCCTGCTGCAGGTCGACGGCATCACGCTGGCGTTCGGCGGCGTCAAGGCGCTCAACGGCGTCGGCTTTGCCGTGCAGCCCGGTTCGATCACCGCCGTGATCGGCCCCAACGGCGCGGGCAAGACGTCGCTGTTCAACACCATCTCGGGCTTCTACCGGCCGGCCCAGGGACGCATCCTGTTCGAGGGCCACGACATCAGCCAGGTGCACGCGCCGCAGCGCGCCAAGCTGGGCCTGGGCCGCAGCTTCCAGAACATCGCGCTGTTCCGCGGCATGACCGTGCTCGACAACATCAAGCTCGGCCGCCATGCCCACCTCAAGACCAACGTGCTCGACGCGCTGTTCTATGT
>NZ_QXMN01000299.1:0-718 GCF_003581445.1 Acidovorax cavernicola
TTGCACAGCACGTCGGGGTTGGGCGTGCGGCCGGCCTGGTACTCGCGCAGGAACTCGGCGAACACCCGGTCCTTGTACTCGGCCGCGAAGTTCACATGCTCGATCTCGATGCCGATCACGTCGGCCACGGCCGCGGCATCGACGAAGTCGACATTCGACGAACAGAACTCGCTGTCGTCGTCATCTTCCCAGTTCTTCATGAAGATGCCGACCACGTCATGGCCTTGCTGCTTGAGCAAATAGGCGGTCACCGCCGAATCCACGCCGCCTGAAAGGCCCACCACCACCCGATGCTTTGTCATAGGTGTGCGATTATCCCAGCCAGCCACCCGCAACGGTGTGGTGGGGACAAATACAGGACAACCGATGGAATTGCGGCAGCTGCGCTACTTTGTGCGCATCGTGGAAATGGGCTCGATGAGCCGTGCGGCACGCGAACTCGACGTCGTGCAGTCGGCGCTGAGCCAGCAGATCACGCGGCTCGAGAGCGAGCTCGCGGTGCGCCTGCTGCAGCGCACGCCGCGCGGCGTCGTGCCCACCGAAGCCGGCGTCGCGTTCTTCCGCGAAGCCCAGCTCGCGCTGCGCCACGCCGACCAGGCGGTGCGCAGCGCCCAGCAGTCGCGGCTGTCGGGCTCGGTCAGCCTGGGCCTGGCGCCGACCACGGCCACCATTCTCGCGCTGCCGCTGATGCAGGCGATGCGCACGCGCTACCCCGACG
>NZ_QXMN01000300.1:0-716 GCF_003581445.1 Acidovorax cavernicola
TGCCCGCACCCACGTTGCCTTCGGCCGGCGGCGCGCTGCTGGCCGCGGCGCAGGCCGCGTAGCCGGCCGCTGCGTCGGGCCGTATGCGGGCATCGCCCACGCCCAGATCGAACAGCACGGCCGCCGGCACTAACGGCAGGCGCGCATAGCGCACGTCCAGGCCGACATCGCGCTCCTCGAGCCAGCGCACCGCGCCGCTGGCTGCGTCCAGCCCCCAGGCGCTGCCGCCAGCGAGCATGACGGCGTGCACCTGTTCGACCAGGTTCGTCGGATGCAGCAGGTCGGTCTCGCGCGTGCCGGGCGCCGCGCCGCGCACATCGACGCCGCCGACCGCGCCCGCGCGCGCCATGACTACCGTGCAGCCCGTGGGCCGGCGCGCATCGGTGTGGTGGCCGACTTCGATGCCTTGCACGCGGGTGATGCTGCCGGCGTCGGCGAGTCGAGGGAAAGCAGGGCGGCTGGAGCGGGTCATGGCGCCATTATGGACAGCCGCGGTCGGCGCGCGCGGTCCATCAGGAGGCTCAGTGCGGCGACTGCAGGCGGCGCTGCGGGTCGAACAGCAGGTCTGCAGCAATCGCGCAGGTCATGCCGACGGCCAGCGTGATCACCAGCAGGGGCAGGTCCATCACGCTGATGACCGTGGGGCTGCTGGGGATGGCGAGGCGGTTGTCGGTGGTGCAGATGAATTCCGCGGCCGACATGCCGGTGTAGTGCAT
>NZ_QXMN01000301.1:0-714 GCF_003581445.1 Acidovorax cavernicola
GTCTACAAGCAATTGATCGGCACGCATGGAGTAAATCCGTCTCAAAAAAGGAATCGCTACCGCCGGCGCATGGGCCGGCGGCAAAGTCGCCCCATCAAAGGGGCGGAAAAAACATTCAGAGGCCATGCCGGCACGCGGCATGGCCGAACCGCTTTTTAGTAGCGGTAGGTGTCGGGCTTGTAAGGGCCTTGCTTGGAGACGCCGATGTACGCAGCCTGGCTGTCCGTCAGTTCGGTCAGCATCGCGCCGACCTTCTTCAGGTGCAGGCGGGCGACTTTTTCATCGAGGTGCTTGGGCAGCACGTAGACCTTGCCGACGGCATAGGCGTCCTGCTTGGTGAACAGCTCGATCTGGGCGATGGTCTGGTTGGCGAACGAGGCGCTCATCACGAAGCTGGGGTGGCCCGTGGCGCAGCCCAGGTTCACCAGGCGGCCCTTGGCCAGCAGAATGATCTTCTTGCCGTCGGGGAACTTGATGTGGTCGACCTGGGGCTTGATTTCTTCCCACTCGTACTTTTCGATAGCCGCGACGTCGATTTCATTGTCGAAGTGACCGATGTTGCAGACGATGGCTTCGTCCTTCATCGCCAGCATGTGCTCGTGGCGGATGATGTCGCGGTTGCCGGTGGTGGTCACGAAGATGTCGGCCTTGTCGGCGGCCCATTCCATGGTCACGACCTTGTAGCCTTCCATCGCGGCCTGCAGCGCGTTGATC
>NZ_QXMN01000302.1:0-710 GCF_003581445.1 Acidovorax cavernicola
GCTGTGCGCCGATGCGCTCTATGGCGGCAGGCAGCGGCCGGCGCTCGCCTGAGTTTCAGGCCAGCGGCAGGCACAGCACGAAGCGTGCGCCGCCGCCTTCGCGGCCTTCGCAGCGCACGCTGCCGCCGTGGCGCTCGGCGATCGAGCGCACCAGCGCCAGGCCCAGGCCGACGCCGCCCGAGCGTTCGCTCGCGCCCGGCAGCCGGTAGAACTTCTCGAAAATGCGTTCGCGCTGGTCGGCCGGCACGCCCGGGCCGCGGTCGTTGACGCGGATCTCGGCATGGTGGCCGTCGACGCGCGCCAGTTCCAGCGTGATCTCGCCGTGGCTGTAGCGGCGCGCGTTCTCCAGCAGGTTGCGCACCGCGCGGCGCAGCAGCTTGGCGACGCCCGGCACTTCGAGTTCGGCCAGGTCCTGCAACTGCAGTTCGGCGTCGACGCGCGCGCATTCCTCGGCGCACAGGCCGATCAGGTCGACCGATTCCGCGGTGCCCACGTCGACTTCGTGCGAGTCGAGCCGGCTGGCGAGCAGGATTTCGTCGACCAGCTGGTCGAGTTCGTTGACGTTGCGCAGGATCTCGGCGCGCGAAGCCGGCGAGGGCTGGTCGCCGGACATCAGCTCCATGCCCATGCGGATGCGCGTCAGCGGCGAGCGCAGCTCGTGCGAGGCATTCGCGAGCAGCGACTTCTGCGAGGCCATCAGCGCTTCGATG
>NZ_QXMN01000303.1:0-707 GCF_003581445.1 Acidovorax cavernicola
GTGCCGCGTGAGCGTCGCGGTGCGCGCCGATTTCGACTATGCACTGGCCGTGAAGCAGGGCTCGCGCCTCAAGGTCGCGACCAAGTACACCGAGATCGCGCGCAACTTCTTCGCCAGCAAGGGCGTGCACGTCGACATGATCAAGCTCTACGGCAGCATGGAACTCGCGCCGCTGACGGGCCTGGCCGACGCCATCGTCGATCTGGTGTCCACGGGCAATACGCTCAAGGCCAACCATCTGGTCGAAGTCGAGCGCATCATGGACATCAGCTCGCATCTGGTCGTCAACCAGGCGGCACTGAAGCTCAAGCAGGCGCCGATGCGCCGCCTGATCGACGTGTTCGCGCGCGCCACGCAGGCCCAGGCCTGAATCCCACGCCCTGATTGAAGCCGGAAATGATGAACGCCACGCCCCTCCGTTTGCGCACCGACAGCGCCGATTTTGAAACCGCCTTCCAGGCCCGCCTGCATTGGTCGGCCGATACCGATGCGGCCATCGAGCAGCGCGTGGCCGACATCCTGGCCGACGTGCAGCAGCGCGGCGATGCCGCGGTGCTCGAGTACACGCAGCGTTTCGACGGCCTCGCGGCCAGCGACATGGCGGCGCTGGAACTCACGGCCGCGGAACTCAAGGCCGCGTTCGACGGCCTGCCCGATGTCCAGCGCGCAGCGCTGCAGTCGGCCGCCGAGCGCGTGCGCCGCTACCA
>NZ_QXMN01000304.1:0-702 GCF_003581445.1 Acidovorax cavernicola
GCGCAAGGGCATGCGCGCGCGTAAAAAATGACCCCCACGCTGGCTCGCTTCGCGTAGCTGCGCTGCCCCCCAAGGGGGCCGCGTCTTGCCTTGGGGCGGCCCGACGGCAAAAAGAACAGGGCCGCTACTTGGAGTAACGGCCCTGCGAGGAGAGGAGCTGCCAGAGGCCAAATCAGTGGGTATGGCCCCAGTAAATCAAGGCATCACGCCCTTCAACGGAAAGCGAGACTTTCGCGCCCACGGGCAGCAGCACCTTGGTCTCGACATGGCCGAACGGCAGGTTGGTCAGCACCGGCGCCTGGATCTGCGTGCGCAGCCAGTCGACCACGCTTTGCAGCTTGTAGCCCTTGTCGTGCGCGGCCAGCTTGTAGCCCGTGAACTGGCCCAGCACCACGGCCTGCTGCTTGCCGAGCACGCCCGCGTAAAGCAGCTGCGTCAGCATGCGCTCGACGCGATAGGGGTGTTCGCTCACGTCCTCGAGGAACAGGATGCCGCCCGGCACATCGGGCAGATAGGGCGTGCCGACCAGCGAGGCGAGCATCGCCAGGTTGCCGCCCCACAGCGTCGCGTCCTGCAGATAGACGTCGGGCACGGCCGGCGAGCCATCGGCCAGCGGCGCCTGCTTGTTCATGCGCCAGCCGCTGCCTTCGCCACGGCCCGCGAGCAGGTCGTCGAAGCAGTCGAGCATGATGTCGTCGGGTT
>NZ_QXMN01000305.1:0-698 GCF_003581445.1 Acidovorax cavernicola
CGGCCCCGAGTTCCAGTCCTTTGACACGATCTTCCACTTGATCGCGGGCAGTCAGGAACAGGACGGGCATTCCGATCCCCCGGTCACGCAGGGCTTGCAGCACTTGCCAGCCATTCAGGCCAGGCAGCATGACATCCAGGATCAGCAGGTCATATTCGCCCTGCAGGGCCATATGCAGGCCATCCGCGCCGTTGGGCACGAGGTCGGAAATGTATCCAGCTTCTGTCAAACCCTGACGCAGGTACTCACCCGTTTTGGGCTCGTCTTCGACGATCAATATTTTCACGTGTGCGCTTCCGTTCAATGCTTTGGCGAGAGTTTGCCAAGTTTGAGGCGTTCTGACAGGTAGATAACAACAATGTAATTTTCAGAACATCTGAATGAAAGGGTGGTCTCTCCAGAATCTCCACATCATGAGATCAAAGATTCTTTTAGAGGAGACCATGCTCACTTCCAGTTACCTGCCGCCCTTCAGGGCTCTGTTGCCTTCGACACTGGTGTTGTTTGCGGGGGCAGCTTTCGCACAAGCTCCAGCAGATACCGAGGCTCCCAAGCCTGCACCGCTGGCAACGTTGCAATACGCGTCCCCTATCGGGGCTTATCAGGGCTATGCGGATCAACCGGTGCAATCCTGGCGCGAAGCCAATGATCGTGTGGGCCAGATTGGCGGCTGGCGCGCCTATGCTAAGGAAATCAAG
>NZ_QXMN01000306.1:0-696 GCF_003581445.1 Acidovorax cavernicola
CTGGCGCGTCTGGGCATTGCCGTTGGCGTCGCGGTAGGTTTCGGTGGTGTAGTAGTAGAAGCCGGCGTCGGCCTGCCATGCGGCCTGCACATGGGCGTCGAACGTCCAGTAGGGCAGGTACAGGCCCTTGAGGGTGTCGGTCAGCGCAGCGTTCTTGAGCTTGTTCGGCGCGAACCAGCGCGAGCCATACCATTTGCGGATCGCGTCGCGGATCTGGCCGTCGCTGATCTTGAACGGCAGGATGCTCTGCGGCGTGATCGCGTCGTTGCGTTCCTCGTGCGCGACGATCGCCGGCGAGCCGCAGAAATCGCAGCGCTGGGCCGTGCGCCCGTCGACGAACACCGAGATCGCGCGGCAGTTCTGGCATTGCACTTCGCGCCGCTGCTGGCCCCAGCCGCGGCCGGCCTGCGGGCTTTGCAGCGCCGCGGCCAGGTCCTGCTCGACCACGGCGTTGCCCAGTTCCGCGCGCTGCGTCTCGCTCCAGGGAACGAGCGTGCCGCAGTAGGGGCACTGCAGCGACTGCGCCTTGGGGTTCCACTCGAGGTTGGCGCCGCATTCGGGGCAGGGATGCTTGCCGACCATGGCCGGGCGCGGGGGCTCGGCCACGGCCGCATAGCCGGCATCGGAGGAGCGGGAAGATTCTGGAGTCACGGCCAAGCCACCTTGGCGCCGTCAGGGCGCCGGTCGTCGATATGC
>NZ_QXMN01000096.1:0-4049 GCF_003581445.1 Acidovorax cavernicola
CGCCAGAACATCGTGCAGTCCATCCGCGCCTATCGCGTGCAGGACCTGCAGGATGCCGCCAGGGTTCTGGGCAACCACTTCCTGTACGCCAATCTGGCCCACGCCCAAACCAAGCAGGACGTGCTGGACCTGATCGCCACCCAGTTCATCTTTCCGGCCCACTTCGGCAAGAATTTCGATGCCCTCTATGACTGCCTGACCGACCCGCTGCACAAGGCCGGGCCGCAACCGGGCTTCATTCTGGTGCTCGACCAGATCCCGACGACCACCAAGTTCGACAAGGAAGTGCGCGAGCAACTGCTCGACAGCTTCCGCGATGCGGCCGATTACTGGGCCGAGCGCAAGGTCTCGTTCCGCTGCTTCTACTCGTTTCTCTGACCGTCGTGCCAAAGTAAAAAAGCCCCTCACGGGGCTTTTGTGCGTTATCCGGCGAGCGCAACTCAACCGGCCGCTCCGACCTCCGCGGCCAGCGCCACATATTCGTCGACCGACACTTCCTCGGCCCGGCGCTTGACGTCGAAATCGCCCGCATAGGCCTTGGTTTCGAGCCAGCGGCCCAGCGTATGGCGCAGCAGCTTGCGGCGCTGGCTGAACGCCACCTGCACCATCTCTTCGAGCAGGCGCTTGTCCACGGGTGCGGGCGCGGCGCGCGGCACCATGCGCACCACGGCGCTGTTGACCTTGGGCGGCGGGTCGAAGCTCTCGGGCGGCACGAACAGCACTTCCTGCATCGCATAGCGCCATTGCAGCAGCACCGACAGCCGGCCATAGGCCGCGGTCGAGGGCGCGCCCACCATGCGGTCTATGACTTCCTTTTGCAGCATGAAATGCTGGTCCTGGATCACGTCCACATACTCGAGCAGATGGAACAGGATGGGCGTGGAGATGTTGTAGGGCAGGTTGCCGACCACGCGCAGCTGCTGCGTCTGCAACTGCTGCGCCACGGCGGCGAAATCGACCTTGAGCACATCGGACTCGATCACCTCGAGCTGCTGGTGCAGGCGCAGGCGGAATGCCAGGTCGCGGTCGAGCTCGATCACGGTGAGGCGGCCGACGCGCTCGACCAGCGGCTGCGTCAGGGCCATCAGGCCGGGGCCGATCTCCACCATGGGATCGCCGGCTTTGGGGTCGATCGCGTCGACAATGGAATCGATGATGCCGCCATCGGTCAGGAAATTCTGACCAAAGCGTTTGCGGGGAATGTGTTTCAAACCAAAAACCTTAGAGGGGCTGACGCTTATTGCGGAGGATCGCGGTATTCCACATAGGCACGCCCACGGACTTCCTGGATCCAGGTGGCATAGGCCTTGTCCAGCTTCTGCTCGCGCACGACATTGCGCAGCATGTCGCGCTGCTCGCGCGGCGTCAGCGTCGCCTGGCGGCGCTCCATCAGCTGGATCAGGTGCACGCCGAACCGCGACACCACGGGAGCGCTGACTTCGCCCGGCTGGAGCTGGTTCAGCACTTCCTCGAATTCGGGCACATAGGCGCCCGGACCGGCCCAACCCAGGTCACCGCCTGCCTTGGCGCTGCCGTCCTGGGAGTATTCGCGCGCCAGGTCTTCGAAGCGCGCCTGGCCCGCCTGCACGCGGCGGCGGTAATCGGCCAGACGTTCGGCCGCCTGGCCTTCGTTGAGCTGCTCCGAAGGGCGCAGCAGAATGTGCCGCGCATGGTTCTGCGTGACCACGGTGGCCATGCCCTGCTGCGAGCGGTCGATCACCTTGAGCAGGTGGAAGCCCGCGCCCGAGCGCACGGGTCCGACCACGGTGTTCTTGGGCGACGACGCGACGGCGCGCGTGAACAGCTCAGGGTAGCGGTCCGCGGGGCGCAGGCCCAGCACGCCGCCTTCCTTGGCTTCAGGCGCGTTCGAATACTCGCGCACCACGGCCGCGAAGTCCTGGCCGGCGCGCAGCTTCTCGAGCGCTTCGCGGGCGCGTGCCTCGCGCTCGGCGACCACGGCGGGCGACGCGTTTTCGGGCACGGCGATGAACACATGGCCCAGGTTCAGCGTCATGTTGGAGGTATCTCCGCTGGTGCGCTGTTCCTTCAGGTACTGGTCGATGTCGAGTTCGCTGACGCGCACCCGGCCATCGACTTCACGCTCGCGCAGGCGCTGCAGCAGCAGCTGGTTGCGCAATTCCTCGCGGAAACGCGTGGCACTGATGCCGTCCGCTGCAAGCCGCGACATCATCTGTTCGAGCGACAGACTGTTCTGGCGGGCGACGTTCTGCGCGGCCTGGTCGACTGCGTAGTCGTCCACCTTGAGGCCTTGTTCGCGCGCGCTTTGCTGCTGGGCCTTCTCGAGGATCAGCCGCTCGAGCACTTCGCGCATCAGCACGTTCTCGGGCGGAAGCTGTCCGCCCTGGCCGGAAATCGACTGGGCCACGCGCGCCATGCGGTCACGCACTTCGGTGTTGGTCACCGGCTCGGAATTGACCACCGCCACGATGAAATCGGCCGAGCGCACGCCGGTATTGCCGGGCACGGCGCGGGCGCTGCCGTCCAGCGCCTTCGACAGGGATGCGGCCGGTGCGCCGGACAGGCGCAGGCCCTGGGCCTGCACGCCCACGGCGGCAAAAGAGGCCAGGCACACGAGGCCCATGGCAAAGGTGCGAGGGGTCAGGGAAGAAAGACGCATGGAGCTGTGCTTTGTTTAATCGTAATTGCTGAATCGGCTGGGCGTCGTGGTGGTCTGACGCAAGGCCTGGTAGCGAGGGATATTGTCCTTCAAGCTCTGCAACGGGTTGGAGCCCAGGCTCAGCCGCGAGAAGCCGACGAACTCGACCTGGAACAGCAGCCGGGTATTCGAGGTCGTCACGCTGCTTTGCAGGCGTTCGAGCACCACCCGGCCGACCCAGCAGCAGCTGTCGTATTCGAAGCCCACCACGGTATCGACGAGCTTGCGATCCTGCAAACTGTAGTTCAACCGGCCGACAGAGTACCAGCGCCCGCCGTTGCGGCCTTTGTCCTCGGTCGCCCAAGGGTTACGAATGGGCCATTGCCAGCCCACGTCGACCTGCTCGCTGGTGCCGCGCAGCAGGCGGTAGGCCGCGCTGATGGTGCGGTAGTTGCCCGGGCTGTAGCGCGCGCCGACGGTGGTGCGCTCGGAATGGCCGGTCTCGCGGTTGTATTGCACGGCCGCGTCGAGCGCCCACTGGGGCGTCCAGTTGATCGAGGCACCGAACAGGATGTCGGACAGCCGGTCGGTCGCGGGCACTTCGCCGGGCAGGGTCACGCGCTGGTCGGAAAAGCGCACGCGCTGGGCCACGCCGAACCGCGCGGACTCGGCGCCGGTGTTGGCATCGATGAAGCGCGTGGTCAGGCCCAGCGTCAGCAGGTTGTTGTCGGCGAGGCGGTCGTGTCCGCTGTAGTTGTTGTCGCTGTAGATCGTCGCCAGGTTGAAATCGTTGAGCGCGGTGTCGTACACCGGCAGCATGTTCTGGCTGCGGTACGGCGTAAGTGTAGAAGGCGCGCGGCTCGAGCGTCTGCAGCAGGCTGCGCCCGAACAGCTGCGTTTCGCGCTCGAACACCAGGCCGCTGTCCAGGCTCAGCGTGGGCAGCGTGCGCCCGGCCGACGTCATGCCGTTGCTCAGCGGATCGTCGAACTGGTACTGGGTCGCGTGCAGCTTGAGCTTGGGCGTGAAGAACGCGCCCGGCCACAGAACCGGACGGCTGATTTCGGCCGACAGATAACTGCGCTGGGCGTTGGTCTGGCGGGTCAGCAGCGGGTCGGCCTCGAAACGCGTGGTGTCCGCCTCGACCGTCAGGTCCAGGCCATGGCCCAGGTTCAGCGGCGTATAGCGCCATAGCAGCTGCGGCATGCGGTCATAGGGCGGCGTGATCGGCGAGGACGCGTCCTGCAGGGTCTGCCACTGGAGAGTGCGCAGCGTCAGCGACGTGTCCTGGCCGCCCCAGTTCAAGCTGGCGTCGCTCGACAGCAGGCGCGAATTGAGCAGGCGGTTGTTGGCGCGCGTGAAGTCGCGCCAGTAGTCGTTGTCGCTGACCCGGTTGAGGTTCAGGTTCAGCCCGACACCGCCCCAGGGCGAGGT
>NZ_QXMN01000307.1:0-692 GCF_003581445.1 Acidovorax cavernicola
CCCCCGCCTCCTCCACCGCAACCCGCCAGCAATGTTGCGGCGACGCATGCCGCACCGAATGCAAAAGAGAACTTCTGGCTCATCACGTGTGCTGCCCTCGTTTCAGCCCCGGCGCACTGCGTCCCGCAGGCCGGTGCGCGAGGATGCCACGTTGAGAAACAAACGTGAAGCACAAAAAAGCCCGCCTGCATTTCTGCAGGCGGGCTGTGCTCGGAATGCGACGCGAGGTCGAATTACTGCAGCTTGATCTCGACGTCGACGCCGGCCGGCAGGTCGAGCTTCATCAGCGCGTCCACGGTCTTGTCGGTGGGATCAACGATGTCCATCAGGCGCTGGTGCGTGCGGATTTCCAGCTGGTCGCGCGACGTCTTGTTGACGTGCGGCGAACGCAGGATGTCGAAACGCTTCATGCGGGTCGGCAGGGGCACGGGGCCCTTGACGATCGCGCCGGTGCGCTTGGCGGTGTCCACGATTTCAGCGGCCGACTGGTCGATCAGCTTGTAGTCGAATGCCTTCAGGCGGATGCGGATCTTTTGCTTGGTAGCCATGGTGATTCCTTTGCGTCCGGCTTAGATGTCGAGGATCTTTGCCACGACGCCCGAACCCACGGTACGGCCGCCTTCACGGATGGCGAAGCGCAGGCCTTCTTCCATCGCGATCGGGTTGATCAGCTTCACGGTGATGCTGACGTT
>NZ_QXMN01000308.1:0-690 GCF_003581445.1 Acidovorax cavernicola
AGCTTTACCAGCCCTATCCGCCGGCCGGGGATCAGCCGCAGGCGATTGCGAAGCTGGTCGAAGGTCTGCAGGACGGCGAAGTGTTCCAGACGCTGCTGGGCGTCACGGGCTCGGGCAAGACCTTCACCATGGCCAATGTGATCGCGCAGATGGGGCGCCCGGCCATCGTCTTCGCGCCCAACAAGACGCTGGCCGCCCAGCTCTACAGCGAATTCCGCGAGTTCTTTCCCAAGAATGCCGTCGAGTACTTCGTCAGCTACTACGACTACTACCAGCCCGAAGCCTATGTGCCGCAGCGCGACCTGTTCATTGAAAAGGACAGCGCGATCAACGAGCATATCGAGCAGATGCGTCTGTCGTGCACCAAGAGCCTGATGGAGCGGCGCGACGTGGTGATCGTCGCCACGGTGTCGGCGATCTACGGCATTGGCGAGCCCGAAAGCTACCACCGCATGGTCATGACGCTGCGCACGGGCGCGCGCATGGGCCAGCGTGACGTGATCGCCCAGCTGATCCGCATGCAGTACCAGCGCAACGACCAGGATTTCAGCCGCGGCAAGTTCCGCGTGCGCGGCGACACCATCGATGTGTTTCCGGCCGAGCATTCGGAGCTCGCGATCCGCATCGAGCTGTTCGACGATGAAATCGAAACCCTGCAGCTGTTCGATCCGCTCACGGGCCGGGTCAAGC
>NZ_QXMN01000019.1:0-117148 GCF_003581445.1 Acidovorax cavernicola
CCCCATGACCCTTCGCCATCCGCGCCCCGCCCCCGTCGACCGCCCCTTCGACGACCACCGCACCAGCCATGCCATCGGCGCCATGGCCACGGCCTTCGTGGTGGGCGGCGTGGCCGCCTGGCTGGCGCTGGGTGCCGCGCGCACGGCCCGCGCCCAACCCGCCGGCCCGGCCGACGGCGCCCCGCTGATGCGCGCGCCGCTGCAGGTGGTGGCGCCGGTCGACCTGCACCGCTACGCCGGCATCTGGCACGAGCAGGCGCGCCTGCCCAACCGCTTCCAGAAACAGTGCACCGGCCCGGTCACCGCCGAATACACACCGCAGCCCGACGGCAGCGTGCAGGTGCGCAACCGCTGCGTGCGCGCCGACGGCAACTTCGACGAGGCGATCGGCAGTGCGCGGGTGGTGCCCGTGGCGGGCCAGCCCGGTGCGGGCCGGCTGCAGGTGCGCTTCGCGCCCGCCTGGATGGGCTGGCTGCCGCTGGTGTGGGGCGACTACTGGATCCTGAAGCTCGACCGCGACTACCAGGTGGCGCTGGTCGGCACGCCCGACCGCGAGTACCTCTGGGTGCTGTCGCGCGCGCCGCGCCTGGAGGACGACGCCCTGCAGGCCGAGCTGGACTACGCCCGCAGCCTGGGGTTCGACACCGACAAGGTGGTGCTCACCGGCAGGTAGCGCTGCAGCTGCGACGGCAGCATGGCCGGCGCGGTGCAATGGATGGCGTGCCACCCGAAGGCACGGGCCATCTCGACGTTGGGGGCCGAGTCGTCGATGAACACGGTCTGCTCGGGGTCGAGGCCGTGGCGCATGGCCAGCACTTCATAGATCTCGCGCTCCGGCTTGAGGAACTTGACGTCGGCCGAGAACACGCCGCCGTCGAAGCGACGCATGAAAGCGTGCCGACGCTCGAGCGCGCGGGCGTAGGGCGCGGGCATGTTCGACAGGTAGTACAGGCGCAGCGGCTGGCCGGCGTCCCGCTGGGCGATGAGCTGTTCAAGCATGTCGACCGTGACGGCGATCGGCTCCAGCCGCTCGCCCAGTCCGTCGAGCATGGTGTGCAGCGGCTCGGGCGGCAAGGCCAGCCGGGCCGACATGCGGGCGATGGCATCGTCCAGCGTGCGGGTGCCGCAGTCGAAGCCGGTCCAGTCGTCGTGATGGAAAAGCGCCCGGCCCAAGGCCGCGGCAGCGGATTCAGTGGGGGCGTGAGAGGGAAGATGGGCCTGGACCAGCCGTGTCGGCTCCCAGGCGAACAGCACGGCGCCAAGATCGAAAACCACGTTCATGGCGCCATTGTTTCATGCGCCGGGCACCACGCTCACGCCATGGGTTCCGAGCGACAGAGTCGTCTGCGTGCCGGCGGCCAGCGGCCGCGACAGGTCGGTCGAGACCACGAAGACCGGCCCCAGCGTGGTGTCGAAGCCGTATTCGTAGAAGCTGCCGAGGTAGGCGGCCTTGCGCAGCGTGGCGGGCACCCCGTCGGCCGCGCCGATCTCCCACGCCTCGGGCCGCACCGCCACCTTCACCGTACCCGGCGCCACCGCGTAACGCGGCTGCAGCCGCAGCGGGCCGAGCGTGACGCTGCCGTCGGCCTGCGCCACGGCCGGGAACACCATCGCCTCGCCCATGAAGCCGGCGACGAACTCGCTCTCGGGCCGGCCGTACAGCTGCTCGGGCGTGCCGCGCTGGGCGATCACGCCGTGGTCCATCACGATGATCTGGTCGCTCACGGCCAGCGCCTCGCTCTGGTCGTGCGTCACGTAGGCCACGGTGAGCTTCAGCCGCTGCTGCAGCGCGCGGATCTCCTCGCGCATTTCGCGTCGCAGGCGGGCATCGAGGTTGGACAGCGGCTCGTCGAACAACAGCACCGCTGGCTCCAGCACCAGCGCGCGCGCCAGTGCCACGCGCTGCTGCTGCCCGCCCGACAGCTCGCTGGGCAGCCGCTCGTCGAAGCCGACCAGGCCCACGCCCTTGAGCGCCTCGCGCGCGCGGACCGTGGCCTCGTCCTTCTTCACGCCGCTCATGCGCAGGCCGTAGCCCACGTTCTCGATCACGTTCATGTGCGGAAAAAGCGCGTAGCTCTGGAACATCATGCTCACGTTGCGCTCGCCCGGCCCCAGCGTGGTGACGTCGCGCCCGCCCATGAAGATCGACCCCGAGGTCGGCGACTCGAGCCCCGCGATCATGCGCAGCGTGGTCGTCTTGCCGCAGCCCGAGGGGCCGAGGATGGTGGTGAGCGTGCCCACGGGCACCTCGAAGCTGATGCCCTTGACGGCCATCGGGCCGTTCGTGTCGGTGCCGTAGCGCTTGGTGACGTTGCGGAATTCGATGCCGTTCATTGAGTTGTCTCCGTGCTCCGCACTTCGATATTCGCCTTGGGAGCGGCCCGGCGGCTCATGCCGAGAGGTTTTCCATTTTGTGATGTCCCTGATGCGAAGGCGTCGCCCCGCGTCTGCCCAGCTTGCGCTCCCCCACCACGAACTGCACCAGCGCGATGGCCAGCGACATCAGCACCATGAGCACCGTGCAGTACGCCAGCGCAATGCCGTAGTCGCCGTTGCCGACGCGGCCGATGATGTAGGTGGTGGCCAGTTCGTTCTCGGCCGTGACCAGGAAGATCACCGCGCTCACGGTCGTCATGGCGCGCACGAAGCTGTAGACCAGCGCCGCCACCAGCGCCGGCTTGAGCAGCGGCAGCACCACCTTGAACAAGGTCTGCGAGGTCGAGGCGCGCAGCATCAGCGAAGCTTCGTCGAGCGAGCGGTCGAGCTGCTTGAAGGCCGCCGTGCCCGCGCGCACGCCCACCGGCAGGTTCCGGAACATGAAGCACAGCACGATGATGAGCCCCGTGCCCGTGAGTTCGAAGGGCGGGACGTTGAAGGCCAGGATGTAGCTCACGCCGAGCACCGTGCCCGGGATGGCGAAGGCCAGCAGCGCGCCGAACTCGAAGGCGCCCTGGCCCTTGAACTCGTTGCGCGCCAGCAGCCACGCGATCAGCAGGCCCAGCGCCGCGGTGATCGGCGCCGAGATACCGGCCAGCTTGAGCGTGGTGATCAGCGAGTTCCACGCGGTGCCGGCCCACACCAGCCCGAACTGGCCCCACTCCAGCGCGAAGGCGCTCTTGAAATGGTTGAGCGTGAAGCTGTAGTCGCGCCCCCAGGTCTGCACGAAACCGCCCGCGAAGGCGAACAGGTAGACCACGGCGGTGAAGGCGATCCACGGCAGCGCGATGCACTGGATGGTGCGGCGCACGCCGTCGGGCAGCGGCATCGCGATGCCGGCATCGCCCTTGCCGCTCACGGTGGTGTAGTTCTGCTTGCCCAGCAGGCCGCGCTGCAATGCGAACACGCCGAGCGCGAACAGCGTGAGCACCCAGGCCAGCGAGGCCGCACGGCCCTGGTCGTACTGTGCGCCGACGATGGCAAAGAAGATGTCGGTCGACAGCACCGAGAACTGGCCGCCCACCACCACCGGGTTGCCGAAGTCGGCAATGCTCTCGATGAAGCCGACGAGGAAGGCGTTGGCCAGCCCGGGCTTGAGCAGCGGCAGCGTCACGGTGAAGAAGGCGCGGCGCCGGTCGGCGCGCAGCATCTGCGCGGCTTCTTCCAGGCTGGGCGCGATGCCCTGCACCACGCCGCGCATGATCATGAAGGCGATGGGCGTGAAGGCGAAGAGTTGCGCCACCAGCACGCCCGGCATGCCGTAGAACCAGCGCGTCGGCTCGATGCCGAACAGGCTTTCGAGCACCTGGTTGACGATGCCCGCGCGGCCGAACAGCAGGATCAGGCCCAGGCCGACGACGAAGGGCGGCGTGATGATCGGCAACAGCGCCAGCACCCGCAGCACGCCCTGCCCGCGCCGGCTGCCACGCTCGGCCATCAGCGCCATCAGCGTGCCCAGGAAGGTGGTGCCGGCCGCCGTGAGCAGCGCCAGCACCAGCGTGTTCCAGGCCACGCCGCAGCGCACCCCGCCCGACAGGCAGCCCAGGCCCCAGATGCGCTCGGTGAACACGCGCGCCACGAAGGCCGAAATCGACCACTGCCCGTCTTCGTTGAAGAAGGCGCCCGACAGCGCCCGGCTCACCGGATAGGCGATGAACAACGCCATCAGCACGCCGCAGCCGACCACCGCGGCCGCCACGAAGAGGTCACCCTTGAACAGGCCCAGCCGCGCGATGCCGAAGGCCGCCAGCAACGTGAGCGCCGTGAGCGCCACGAAGCCGCCCGCGCCGATGCCGAACTGGTTGACGGCCAGCTCGCCGAACTGCGTGTTGAGCGCGGCAACGCTCCAGCCCCGCGCCCCGATGGTGAAGCCCGCCACGGCCAGGCCGATGGCGCCGATCGCGCCGCCCGCCAGCAGCCAGCGCCCCTGCGCCTTGCCGGCCGGCAAGGCCGCGCCCACGGCGCACAGCACCAGCCCGGCCAGCCCGATGAAGAGCCAGCTGCGGCCTTGCGTGGCCGCCTGCATCAGGCCGTTGGCGCCCTCCGCCTGCCCGAAGACCTGCGGAACGGCTTCGTACCAGGTCGCATCCTGGATCGCATACCAGGGCAACACGAGGTAGGCCGCGAAGCCCAGCGCGACCCAGGCCCAGATCCAGCGCCGGGCACGCCGCGCGGCGGCGAGAGACGCAGGATTGGCCGGCGCGCCGGCAGCGTCGATAGCGCGCGCTTCCACTTAGCGCGGCAGCGAATTGACGTCTTTTTCCCAGCGCGCGATCAGGCGGCGGCGCTCGGCACTGGCGCCGTACTTGGCGTAGTCGTAGTTGATGAACTTGATCTTCTTGAAGTCAGGAATGCGCGGGTCGAGCTTGGCGGTGGCGTTGCTCGGCAGCTGGAACTGCTTGTTGGCGGCACCCAGCTCCTGCGCGGCAGGCGTCAGCGCCCATTCGTAGAACTTCTTGGCGGCGTCGAGGTTGCGCGCGCCCTTGATGATGCTCATGGAGCCGATCTCCGCGCCGGTGCCGTCGGCGGGCGTGATGGTCTCGACCGGGAAGCCCTGCATCTTCTCGCCCGGGCCGTCATGCACGAAGCTGATCGACACGGCCGTTTCGCCGCGCGCCACCGCCTTGATCGGGCCGGTGCCCGAACGGGTGTACTGACCCACGTTCTTGTGCAGCGCCTTGAGGTAGTCGAAGGCCTTGTCCTCGCCCATGAGCTGCACCAGCGTCGCGATCATGGTGTAGGCCGTGCCGCTCGATGCGGGGTTGGCCACCTGGATGTCGCCCTTGTATTCGGGCTTGAGCAGGTCGGCCCAGGTCTTGGGCACGGGCAGCTTCTTCTTGGCGAGCAGCTCGGGGTTGTAGCCGAAGCCCAGCGGGCCGGAGTAGATGCCCACGGTCTTGTAGCCCGACTGCTTGGCCTGCTGCTGCGCCCAGGCATGCAGCTGCGGCAGCGTGGGCGACTTGTATTCGAGCGTGAGGCCCTGCTCGGCCGCCTGCAGGTGCGGATCGCCCGTGCCGCCGAACCAGACGTCGGTCTTGGGGTTGTCCTTCTCGGCGATGAGCTGGGCCAGCGCCTCGCCCGAGCCCTTGAGCGCCATGTTGATCCGCACGCCCGTGGTGCGCGCGTACACGGTCGAGATGACGTTGCACCACTCGGCCTGCACCGAGCAGATGACGTTGACGGTCTGCGCCGATGCGGCGGCCGACAGACCCAGCAGCGCGGCTGCCGTGAAAAGCTTCTTCATTGGTATTCCCCTGCCTCGGCAATAAAAAAAGGCCTCGCGGCCATGGGGCAGCGTAGCTTTAGTACAGGTGTGCCGAATCGGTAGAAGTACCATCGCGACTGGCGTCCCGCGATGCCCGGACGCTTCCAGGCAGATGGCCTGCCCGGCACTCAGACAAAGGAAAGTGTTCTCATGAGCTTCGATCTCGTTCTGTTCGGCGGTACTGGCGACCTTGCGTGGCGCAAGCTGATGCCCGCGCTGTTCCAGGCCTTCAGGCACGGCAGCCTGCCGCAGGACGGACGCATCGTCGGCGTCGCGCGCGACGACCTGTCGGACGACCAGTACCGCGAGCTGATCCAGTCGCGCTTCAGCGCCGTCGAGGGCGCCAAGCGCCCCTCGCCCGAGGAGTTCAAGAAGTTCGCGTCCATGCTGCACTACCTGCGCATGGACCTGTCCAAGCCCGCCGACTACGCGAGCCTGGCCGAGCTGCTGAAGCAGCGCGATGCCAAGACGGTCGTGATGTACGTGGCCACCGCGCCCGCACTCTTCACCCAGGTGGTCGAGCAGATCGCCGCCGCCGGGCTCAACGGCCCGCGCACCCGCGTCGTGCTCGAGAAGCCGCTGGGCCACGACCTGGCCTCCAACCGCGCCATCAACAGCGCCGTGGGCAAGGTGCTCGAGGAGCGGCAGATCTTCCGCATCGACCACTACCTGGGCAAGCCCTCGGTGCAGAACCTGTTCGCGATGCGCTTCGGCAACGCGCTGTTCGAGCCCATCTGGCGCCGCGAGCACATCGCCAACATCCAGATCACCATGGCCGAGGACCTGGGCGTGGAAAAGCGCGGCGCCTTCTACGACCAGACCGGCGCGCTGCGCGACATGGTGCAGAACCACGCGCTGCAGCTGCTGTGCGCCGTGGCCATGGAGCCGCCGATCAACGCGCACGCCGACGCCATCCGCGACGAAAAGCTCAAGGTGCTGCGCGCGCTCAAGCCCTGGACGCCCGAGACGCTCGGCCTGCACGCGGTGCGCGGCCAGTACACGGCCGGCACGGCCTATGGCGAACGCGTGCCGGGCTACCGCGACGAGCCCGGCGTGCCGCCCGAAAGCCGCACCGAAACCTTCGTGGCACTGCGCACCGAGATCGCCAACTGGCGCTGGGCCGGCGTGCCCTTCTACATCCGCACCGGCAAGCGGCTGGCCTCGCGCGACGCGCGCATCGAGGTCAACTTCCGCCCCACGCCGCACGCGATCTACCGCGCGCCCGCGGGCAACGTCAACAAGCTGGTGATCAACCTGCAGCCGAAGGACGGCCTGGAACTGCACATGCTCGCGCAGGCGCAGGACAACCGCCAGCGCGGCGGCAACGGCCACGCCAGTGCCGCCCAACTGGCGCCGGTGCAGCTCGACCTCGACTTCGACAAGCGCTTCGGCGCCGAGCGCGTGGGCGCCTACGAACGCCTGCTGCTCGACGTGATCGACGGCCGCCTCAACCTGTTCGTGCGCAGTGACGAGCAGGAAGAAGCCTGGCGCTGGGTCGAGCCGCTCATCGACTCCTGGGAATCCGACGGCGGCCCGCGCCCCTATGCGGCCGGCACCTGGGGCCCCAGCGCGTCGAGCGCCATGATCGCGCGCGACGGCTTCGCCTGGGGCGAAGAACAGTAGAACGCCGGGACTGCGCTGGCGTCAGCCGAACTGAAGACAGCGCATGCCGAGCGTGCCCGACTGGAAGCCTTCGTAGACCGTCTTCGCACGCTCGCCCGGCGCCGCGGCGCCCAGGGCATACAGGAAGGGAAAGTAGTGGTCCGGCGTGGCCACGGCGATCGACGCCCCTTCGAGCTTTTCATAGCCGATGAGCGCGCGGTCATCGCGGCCGGCCAGCGCGGCCTTCACCGCATCGTCGAAAGACTGCGCCCAGGGGCGGCTGGCCTTCAACCCGTCGGGCGTGCCGCGGTCGGTGGCGCGCAGGTTGTGGACCACGTTGCCGCTGCCCATCACGAGCACGCCCTGGTCGCGCAACGCCGCGAGGTCGCGCCCCACCGCATGGTGGAAGGCCGCCGGCTTGTCGTAGTCGATGCTCAGCTGGAAGACCGGCACGTCGGCCTTCGGATACAGGTGCTTCAGCACGGTCCAGGTGCCGTGGTCCACCCCCCATTGCTCGGTGGCGATCACCGGCGTTTGCTTGACGGCGCCAACCGCTTCGCGCGCGAGCGCGGGATGGCCCGGCGCCGGGTATTCGATGTCGAACAGCGCCTGCGGAAAGCCACCGAAATCGTGGATCGTCTTGGGCCGCGTCTGCACCGTGACACCGGTCGCGCCCCGACTGAGCCAGTGCGCCGACACGCTGAGGATGGCCGTCGGGCGCGGCAGCTCGCGGCCCCAGGCAGCGAGGCGGCGCGTGAAGGCGTTGTCCGCGAGCGCATTCATCGGCGAACCGTGGCCGATGAAGATGACGGGCATACGGCGCGCAGGTGAAGCGCCGGCCGCCTGCGCGATCTCGGCCATCGACGCCAGCGCGGCCGTCGCGCCCAGCGCCGAGCCCATGAGGAAGCCGCGGCGGCCGAGCAGGCGGGTCGCCCAAGGGGAAGGGATCGTCGGAGGTGTCATGGTTTCGTTCGGGACAACCGCCGGACTCTGCCTCATGTCCAGCAGCGCGGCGGTGCCTTTACGCACACTTCAGTCCATCTCTCCCGTCCGCGTACACGAACGACCGTCAGATCCGGCCTTCCTCCACCGCATGGCAGGCCACCTGCACGCCCTTCAGGCTCGACAGCTTCGGCCGCTCCGACGAGCAGCGCGCATTGGCGTGCGGGCAGCGCGGATGAAAGGCGCAGCCGGTCGGCGGGTTCAGCGGATTCGGCACCTCGCCCTGCACCGGCGTGCGGGCGCGGCCGGTGTGCTTCATCTGCGGGATCGCATCGAGCAGCATGCGCGTGTACGGATGCTGCGGCGCCTCGAAGAGCTTCTGCTTGTCCGCCACCTCGACCAGTCGGCCCAGGTACATCACCCCGACCTGGTCGGCCACGTGGCGCACCACCGCGAGGTTGTGCGAGATGAAGAGGTAGGTCAGGCCCTGCTCGCGCTGCAGGTCTTTCATGATGTTGAGCACCTGCGCCTGCACGCTCACGTCGAGCGCCGAGGTGGGCTCGTCGCACACGAGGAACTCGGGCTGCGTGGCGAGCGCGCGCGCAATGGAGATGCGCTGGCGCTGGCCGCCCGAGAACTGGTGCGGGTACTTGCTCATGTCCAGCGGCGAAAGGCCGACCGACTGCAGCAGTTCGCCCACGCGCGCGCGCAGCGCGGCCTTGTCGCTCAGGATGCCGTGCTCGCGCAGCGGCTCGCCGATGATGTCCTCGACGATCCAGCGCGGGTTGAGGCTCGCGTAGGGGTCCTGGAAGATCATCTGGATGCGGCGGCGCAGCTGCCGGCCTTCGGGTGTCTTGAACGCGGCGTGCGCGTCCTGCCCGTCGAACTGCAGGCCGCCGCGCGTCGGCGCGTACAGCCCGACCAGCAACCGTGCCACGGTACTCTTGCCACAGCCCGATTCGCCGACCAGCGCCAGCGTCTTGCCGCGCTCGATGGAGAAGCTCACGCCGTCGACCGCGTGCAGCAGCACGCGCGGCTTGCGTTCGAGCACGCGGTTGAGCCAGGGCGGCGACACGTCAAAGGTGCGCGCGAGGTCGTGCGCGACCACGAGCGGTTCGCCGGCCGTTGCCGGTGCATCCTTGCGGGGTTCGATCACGGCACTCATCGGATCACCTCCGCGAGGGGTTCGGCCGCTTCGGGCGTGGCGCGCTCGCCCCCTGCCAGCGCGTCGTGATGTTTCGCGGCGATCTCGGCCTGCCCCGCATGCGGGTCGGCGGCGTCGTGCAGCCAGCAGGCGGCGCGCGTGGCGCCCGCGTGCATCAACTCGGGACGTTCGGTCAGGCAGCGCGCGAAGGTACGCGGGCAGCGCGGGTTGTAGGCACAGCCGGTCGGAATGGCGTTGAGCCGCGGCATGGCGCCGTCGATCTGGTTGAGCCGTTCGCGGTCGCTGGTCATGTCGGGAATCGACGCCATCAGGCCCGAGGTGTAGGGGTGTGCAGGCTGATGGATCACCTCGTGCACCGGGCCGATCTCGGCGATGCGGCCGGCGTACATCACGGCCACGCGATCGCAGGTCTCTGCGATCACGCCCATGTCGTGCGTGATGAGCATCACTGCCGCGCCGCGTTCCTTGCAGACCTGCTTGAGCAGCTGGATGATCTGCGCCTGGATCGACACGTCGAGCGCGGTGGTCGGTTCGTCGGCCACGATGAGCTTGGGCTCGGCGGCGAGTGCCAGGGCAATCACCACGCGCTGGCGCATGCCGCCCGAGAACTGGTGCGGAAAGTGGTCGATGCGCTGCTCGGCGGCAGGAATGCCGGTGTCCTGCAGCAGGCCGATGGCGCGCTTGCGTGCCTCGGCCTCGGTCACGGGCAAATGGGTGCGAATGGTCTCGACCAGTTGCCGGCCCACGGTGTACAGCGGGTTCAGCGAGGTCAGCGGATCCTGGAAGATCGCGCCGATCTTGCGGCCGCGGATGGGGCGCATCGCCTCGAAGCCGAGGTTGTCGATGCGCTGGCCCTCGAGCACGATCTCGCCGCCGGCCACGCGGCCCGGCGGTTCGAGCAGGCCGATGATGGCCGCGCCCGTGAGCGACTTGCCCGCGCCCGATTCGCCCACCACGCCGAGGATTTCTCCGGGCGCGATGTCGAAGGAAATGCGGTCGAGCGCGCGCAGCGTGCCGCGGCGGTTGGGGAATTCGACGACGAGGTCTTTGACTTGCAACAAGCTCATGGCGTTCTCTTTCTCATCGCAGACGCGGATTCAATGCGTCGCGCAGCCAGTCGCCGAGCAGGTTCACGCTGAGTGCAATGAGCACCAGCATCAGGCCCGGGAACACCGTGATCCACCATTCGCCGGAAAACAGGTACTGGTTGCCGATGCTGATGAGCGTGCCCAGCGACGGCGAGGTCGGCGGCACGCCGACGCCCAGGAAGGACAGCGTGGCCTCGGTGATGATCGCGGTCGCGACCTGGATGGTGGCCAGCACCATCACCGGCCCCATCACGTTCGGCAGCACGTGACGCAGCATGATGCGCAGCGGTGCCACGCCGGTCACGCGCGCGGCCTGCACGTATTCCTTGTTGCGCTCCACCAGCGTGGAGCCGCGCACCGTGCGCGCGTACTGCACCCAGCCCGTGAGCGAGATCGAAATGATCAGCACGCCGAAGGCCAGCGATTCGTGCGCACTCGGGAAGAGCGCGCGACCGACGCCGGCGATGAGCAGCGCCACCAGGATCGGCGGGAACGACAGCATCACGTCGCACACGCGCATGAGGAAGGAGTCGAGCCAGCCGCCGAAGAAGCCGGCCAGCAGGCCGAGCACCACGCCGACGGCGACCGACAGCACCACCGACACCACGCCGACGATCAGCGAGATGCGCGCGCCGTAGATCACGGCCGAGAGGATGTCGCGGCCCTGGTCGTCGGTGCCGAGCAGGTACTTGGTGGAGCCTTCGGCACTCCAGGCCGGCGGCAGGCGTGCGTCGCCGAGTTCAAGGGTGGCGAGGTCGAAGGGATTGTGCGGCGACACCCATCCGGCAAACACCGAACAGAAGACGCACACCAGCGCAATGACGGCGGCGGCGATCGCGACCGGCGAGGTGCGAAAGCTGTAGCCGACGTCGCTGTCGAGCCAGCGGGCAAGGGTTGTTTTCATCGTCGGGCCGCCCCAAGATGAAAAGCGGCCCCCTCGGGGGGCAGCGGACCTTGCGCAGCAAGGGGAGCGTGGGGGTTATTTCTCATCGTGAGGCAAGCGGAAAAAGAATGGGCCCGCAAGAAGCGGGCCCATGGTCGGGCCGCTCAGGCAGCGGCCCACGGTCGATTTACTTGATGCTCATCCACTTGAAGTACATGAAGTTGTCGGCCAGTTGCACCAGCTCGACCTTCTTGCTCACGCCCCAGGCCAGCGACTGCTGATGCAGCGGCAGGTGGCCGACGTCGTCCGAGTGGATCTTGAAGGCTTCCTTGATCATCTCGTTGCGCTTGGCCTTGTCCGACTCGGACTGGATCTTCTTGGTCAGCTCGTCCAGCTTCGGGTTGCAGTAGGCGCCCAGGTTGAACTGGCCGGTGCCCTTGTCGTCGGGGCAGGAGGTCAGCGAGCTCAGTGCGTTGTGCGAGTCGTAGGTGGTCGGCGTCCATCCCAGCATGTAGAAGCTGGTGTCGCGGCGCAGCACCTTCGGGAAGTAGGTGCCCTTGGTCTCGGCCACGAGGTTGATCTTCACGCCGATCTTCGCCAGGTTGGCGGCCACGCTCTGGCAGATCTGGCCGTCGTTCACGTAGCGGTCGTTCGGGCAGTTCATCGACACCTCGAAGCCGTTCGGGTAGCCGGCTTCGGTCAGCAGCTTCTTGGCGGCATCGACGTCGAAGGGAAGGCGCTTGTCCTGGTCCGCGCTCCAGCCGTTGATGCCTGGGCCGACGAGCAGCGCGGTGGGCTTGGAGGCACCGCGCATCACGGTGCGCTGGATGCCGGCGATGTCGATGGCCTGGTAGAAGGCCTGTCGGACACGCTTGTCCTTGAACGGGTTCTTGCCCTTCACGTTCGAGTACTGCAGCTCGTCGCGCTTCTGGTCCATGCCCAGGAAGATGGTGCGCATCTCGGGGCCGGTGATGACGCGGGCGTTGGGCGCGGCGTTGATGCGCGCGATGTCCTGCACGGGCACAGGCTCCATCACGTCGACTTCGCCGGAGACCAGCGCGGCCACGCGGGTCGCGGGGTTGGCGATGGGCGTGAAGACAACCTCTTGCGCGTTGCCGTCGATCTTGCCCCAGTAGGTGCCGTTGCGCGTGAACACCGTGCGCACGTTCGGCTGGCGCTCGCGCACGCGGAACGGGCCGGTGCCGTTGGCCTTGAACGAGGCCGTGTTCTCGATGCCCTTGCGACGGTCGACCGGCTTGGTGGCCTGGTTCTCCTCGCACCACTTCTTGCTCATGATCATCGTGAGCGAGATCACGTCGGGCAGGATGGGGAACGGGCCGTTGGTCTCGATCTCGACGGCGAGGTCACCGACCTTGCGCACGGCCTTGATGTCGCTGAGCGTGGCCTTCATGTCGGAGCCGTCGCCCTGCGCGCGCGCGAAGCTGAAGACCACGTCGTCGGCGGAGAACGGCGTGCCGTCATGGAACACGACGCCCTTGCGCAGCTCGAAGCGCCACACGTTCGGCGAAGTCTGCTTCCAGCTCGTGGCCAGCAGCGGCGCCAGGCTCAAGTCCTTGTTGCGGCCCACGAGAGTTTCATAGACGTTGGCGGTGACGCTCAGTTGCAGCGACTCGTTGAGCGAGTGCGGATCGAGCGACAGGGCATCGCCCTGGTTCGCGATCCGGATGGTCTGCGCGCTCGCGACCATGCTGGCAGCGCTCAGGGCGCACAGGGCTGCGACCGCGGCCGCCTTCTTCTTGAAACTCATGGGAACACTCCTCGGGTTGGGATCAAAAAACACATCAAGACGCCGCGGTGGCGGCTGCTTGCTCTGGCTGCGTACCGCGGGTGGCGGCAAGCGGCATGCCCTGCTCGATCAGGCCCGCATGCAATGCGGCGCCCAGCGGCAGGATCTCGTCGTTGAAGTCGTAGCGACTGTTGTGCAGGAAGGCGCCGTGACGCACGTCTTGGCCGATGCGCAGATAAGCGCCGGCCTTCTTCTGCAGCATGAAGGAGAAGTCTTCCGCGCCCATGCTGGGCTCCATGTTGCGATCGACGTTCTTCGCACCGACCAGCGCCTGCGCCACGTCGGCCGCGAACATCGCTTCGGGCGCGGTGTTGATGGTGGCCGGGTAGATGCGCTCGTACTTGATGGTGGCGGTGGCACCGAACCCACTGGCGATGGCCGTGCACAGCTCGCTCAGGCGCTGCTCGACCTGGGCCTGCACGCGCGCACTGAAGGTGCGCACCGTGCCGACCAGCGTGGCTTCGCCCGGGATCACGCTCATCGCGCCCAGGTCGCCGGCCTGCACCGCGCAGATGCTGACGACCGCCGCATCGATGGGACGCACACTGCGCGACACGATGGTCTGGGCCGCGGTGATGATGTGCGCGGCGACCACCACCGGGTCGATGGTCTGGTAGGCATGCGCGCCGTGGCCGCCCTTGCCCTTGATCTCGATGGTCACGCGGTCGGCCGCGGCCATCATGGCACCGCGGTTGATGCCCACGGTACCGGCCGGCATCGCGGGCCAGTTGTGCATCGCATACACGGCATTCACTGGAAAGCGATCGAACAGGCCGTCTTCGATCATCACGCGTGCACCGGCCAGGCCTTCTTCGCCCGGCTGGAAGATCAGCACAGCGGTACCGTCGAAGTCGCGCGTCTCGGCCAGGTAGCGCGCGGCGCCGACCAGCATGGCGGTGTGGCCATCGTGGCCGCAGCCGTGCATCAGGCCGTCGTGAGCGGAGCGCCAGCCGAAGTCGTTGTCCTCGCGCATGGGCAGCGCGTCCATGTCGGCGCGCAGGCCGATCATGCGGCCGCTGGCCGTCGACTTGCCGCGGATGACGCCCACCACGCCGGTCTTGCCGATGCCTTCGTGGACCTCGTCCACGCCGCAGGCACGCAACGCCTCGCGCACGCGGCCTGAGGTGTAGACCTCTTCGAAGCCGAGCTCGGGGTTGGCGTGCAGGTCACGGCGAAAGGCCGTGATCTCGGGATAGAAGCTGGCGATGTGCGCGAAGGCCCGGCCGGAGGCCTGCAGACGCGGCGTTGCGGCAGCTGTTGCGGTGGTCACCTCAATGGCCTCCCGCCTTGCCCACGCGCAGCCGCGGATCGACAACGAAGTACAACAGGTCGACCACGAGGTTGATCACCACGAAGATCAGCGCGATCAAGCACAGGTAGGCAGCCATCACCGGGATGTCCGCGAAGGTCACGGCCTGGATGAAGAGCAGGCCCATGCCGGGCCACTGGAACACCGACTCGGTGATGATCGCGAAGGCGATCAGGCCGCCGAGCTGCAGGCCGGTAATCGTCATGACTGGCACCAGCGTGTTCTTGAGCGCGTGACCGAAGTGGATCGCGCGGTTCGACAGGCCCCGTGCACGCGCGAACTTGATGTAGTCGGTGCGCAGCACCTCGAGCATCTCAGCGCGCACCAGCCGCATGATCAGCGTGAGCTGGAAGATCGCCAGCGTCACCGCCGGCAGCACGATGTGATGCCAGCCGTCGGCTTTGAAGAGACCGCTGGTCCACCAGCCGAACTGCACGGTGTCGCCGCGCCCGAAGCTCGGGAACCAGCCCAGCGTCACGGCGAAGACGAGGATCAGCAGGATGCCGATCAGGAAGGTGGGCAGCGACACGCCGAGCAGCGACACGGTCATGAACACCTGGCTCATGAAGGAGCCACGGCGCAGGGCGGTGTACACACCCATCGGAATGCCGATCAGCAGGGCCAGCAATGCGGCCACGAGCGCCAGTTCGAGCGTGGCCGGGAAGCGTTCGCCGATCAGACGCGACACCTTGGCACCTTGACGCAGGCTCAGCCCGAATTCGCCCTGTGCAGCGTTGACGAGGAAGTGCCAGAACTGCACGAAGAAGGGTCGGTCGAGCCCCAATGCGGCGCGCATTTCGCGGATCTGGTCGGGCTTGGCGTCCTGCCCCAGCAGGAACACCACCGGGTCGCCGACATATTGAAAGAGGAGGAAGGCAATGAACGCAACCGCGATCATGACGATCACGGCCTGGATCAGGCGGCGCAGTACAAAGGCAGTCATTCAGCAACAAAAGTGATCGCGGCATGCTAGCAGTGCAAACAGCGTGCCCGCACGGGGGTTCCCCGGGGGTGGAGGCGCAATTTTTACGAGTGAGAACACGCGCGCCCCAAAAAGAAAAAGCCACCCGGCTTGCGCCGGGTGGCTTTCAGTCTTTCGATTCGAAGCTGGCTTACGCCAGCATCAAATTAGAAAGCGTGACGGATACCGAAGTCGTAGCCGGTCGAGGTCTTCGGGGTGAAGCCACCCGTGGTCACGAAAGCCGGGCCGCCGACGGTCAGAGCTGCACCGTTCTTGTTGCTCACGCGAGCAACGGTAGCGTACAGAGCCGTGCGCTTCGACAGGTTGTGCACGTAGCCGATAGCCAGCTTGTTGGCCTTCGGGTCAGCCACGCGCGGCTGGAACAGCACGTCAGGCTGGTTCAGGTCGTACTTGACGCTCGAGTACGAAGCGCGGATCAGGCCAGCACCGACCGGCACGGTCACGCCGAGCAGGTAACCGGTCAGGTCGATGTCGGGACGGCCACCAGCGAACGGAGTGACTTCGTAGTCAATCTTGTTCTTGGCGCGCGACAGTTCACCGAACAGCTTCACGGGACCGAAGTCGTACGAAGCGCCCAGGTTCAGCGTGTTGACCTTGGTGGTCGTGCCAACGTAGAACTGGTCACCCACGGTGCTGCTGCCGTAAGCCAGAGCAACGTCCAGGGGGCCGTTGGCGTAGCCGAAGCGGCCGCCGACGTAACGACCTTGACGCTGGCTGTTAGCCACATCAGGCGTTGCCAGGCCAGGGCTGTACTTGGTCTTCTCAGCGAAGCCGTACTGCACTTGACCGTAGAAACCACCCAGGTTCGGCGGCAGGAAGTAGCCGATGGTGTTGCTAGCGCGGACGTAGTTGCTCGTGCCAACGTTGGTGAACGAACCGACCGAAGCTGCGGGCGAACCGAAGCCGCCGAAGCCGCCGTTGGCCGTCGAGATCAGGTTGGTGCCAACACCGTTGGTGCCGAACGGATCGAACACGGTGTCGTTCCAGAACGTCGGGGTGTAGTCACGGCCCAGACGGATTTCACCGAAACCGCCGGACAGGCTCACGGTCGAGCGACGTGCGAACGTTGCAACACCTTCAGAACCGTCGTCGTTCTTGATCGGAGCTTCGAGCCAGAAGCTGGCTGCCAGGCCACCACCGAGGTCTTCCGTACCACGGAAGCCCAGACGGCTGGAGTTGTAGCCCGAGTTAGCCAGTTCACGACGGCTTGCCTTGACGCTGCCCTTGTTCAGATAGAACGGGTTCAGGAACGTGGCGCCGTTCAGGTCACGCGAGGTGGACGAGTAGCCGCTGATCGACGCGTCGACCACACCGAACAGCGTGACGGACGACTGAGCCGAGGCAACACCGGCGACAGCCAGGGCAGCCAGAGCAACTAGAGATTTTTTCATTGCAAGTTTCTCCAAGGTTAAACATAGGGCTCCGGTGCGAAGGGCTCACCGTGACTGGCACTTTTGTGCTCCCACCGGACCCCGGGCCAACCTCCTTTTGGGAAGTTGTTGCTATTGCACCAGAGCCGATGCGGCAGGGCAAAACAAATCGCCCTAAATGTGGGAAGCCCCGTGTGTTTCGTTGCAGTCGTGCAACAAAGGACTTAGACAGGCCGCCTTACCACGATGTGAAACAAAATGTGGCCGCCTTGCATCGTCCGGCAGGTGGGTTCAAATAGGCGCATGACCGCCTTGCTCGACCCAGCCCTGACTGCCGCCGACGCGGCTTTGCGCACGCTTTTTGCCCGATCTCACGCCACTCGAGCGCTTCCTCCTGCGATCCAACCGCAAGGTGAATTGAGCGAATCGGAACGCCGCGAAGCCGGCGCATTGATGCGCGTGAACCACGTCGGCGAAGTGTGCGCACAGGCGCTGTACACCGCCCAGGCCGCCGTGGCCAGCGACCCGGCTTTGCGCGCCCACTTCCTGGAAGCCGCGCATGAAGAAACCGATCATCTGGCCTGGACCCGCCAACGGCTGGACGATCTGGGTGCCCGCCCGTCCATCCTGAATCCGCTCTGGTATGCAGGCGCCTTCGGCCTCGGCCTGATCGCCGGGCGCCTGGGCGATCCCTTGAGTCTCGGCTTTGTCGCTGAAACCGAGCGCCAGGTGGAAGCGCACCTTGAAAGCCACCTGGGCCGCCTGCCGCCGACCGATCACGCCTCCCGCGCCGTGGTCGAGCAGATGAAGATCGACGAAGCTCGCCATGCGACACAAGCCGTCGACGCAGGCGCGGCGGAGTTGCCTGCTCCGGCCAAGGCCCTGATGCGCCTGGCATCGCGGGTCATGACGACCGTCGCGCACCGCATTTAGGCCTCAGACGCCGCCACGCGGCGTTTTCAGGTCTCGATCAGGTCGAAGCTGGTCGTGATTTCCGCGGTCTTCGCCAGCATGATGCTGGCCGAGCAATAGGTTTCATGGCTCAGAGCGATCGCCCGCTCCACAGCGGCGGCCGGAATTCCCTTGCCCGCCACGGTGAAGTGCATGTGGATCTTCGTAAAGACCTTAGGATCCTTTTCCGCGCGCTCGCTGGTCAGCTTGACACTGCAGCGCTCGACGCGATGACGCCCCCTCTTCAATATGAGCACCACGTCATAGGCCGTGCAGCCTCCGGTGCCCGCGAGCACCGTCTCCATCGGCCTCGCAGCCAGGTTCTGGCCGCCGTTCTCGGGCTTGGCCGCATCCGGAGCACCGTCCATCATCAGGACATGGCCGCTGCCGGTCTCGGCCACGAAGCCCATGGCCGATCGGGTGCCTGCATCACCGGTCCAACTAACTGTGCATTCCATGGTGTTTCATTTCCAATTGGGGTGAATTGGTGCGCAAAAGTGCACGCCAACATCGGGTTGTGTGTGGGAAAAGCGTCGCCTGCTTGTTGCGTCGCAACAAAGGGTGGGTATACTCTATTTCATTGCTGCGCACTTCATGGTGTGCACCGAGTTGTCTCCTCCACCCTTCCAATTGGTGGATTTAGCCCCGAGTCGCAAGACTCGGGGCTTTTTTCTTTGTGCGCGCCCCTGCACCCGAGCCTCTTATCATCGTCGGCTTGCTCATGAACACTCCCCTGGAAAAAGCCGTGCCCGACGCATCCGCCCTGGCGCTCACGCCCGCCGACTACCTCAGAAAAATCCTCAACGCGCGGGTCTATGACGTCGCAGTGGAGTCAGCGCTGGAGAAGGCGCGCGCGCTCAGCGAGCGGCTCGGCAATACCGTGCTGCTCAAGCGCGAAGACCAGCAACCCGTCTTCAGTTTCAAACTGCGCGGTGCCTATAACAAGATGGCGCACTTGAGCAAGGCGCAATTGGCGAGCGGTGTGATTTGCGCATCGGCCGGCAATCATGCGCAAGGCGTGGCGCTCGGTGCACGCAAGCTCGGCACACGCGCGGTGATCGTGATGCCCGTGACCACCCCGCAAGTGAAGATCGATGCCGTGCGTGGTTTCGGCGGCGAGATCGTGCTGCACGGCGACAGCTATTCCGACGCCTACCTGCATGCGCTCGAATTGCAGACGCAGCAGAACCTGACCTTCGTGCACCCGTTCGACGACCCCGACGTCATCGCGGGCCAGGGCACCATCGCCATGGAAATCCTGCGCCAGCACCAGGGACCGCTCGATGCGGTGTTCGTGGCGATCGGCGGCGGCGGGCTGATCTCCGGCGTGGCCAACTACATCAAGGCGGTGCGGCCCGAGGTCAAGGTGATCGGCGTTCAGATGAACGACTCGGACGCCATGATGCAATCGGTCGCCGCGCACCAGCGCGTGAACCTGCCCGACGTGGGACTGTTCTCCGACGGCACGGCCGTCAAGCTGGTCGGCGAGGAAACCTTCCGCATCGCGCAGAACCTGGTCGACGGCTACATCTCGGTCGACACCGATGCCGTGTGCGCCGCCATCAAGGACGTGTTCGTCGATACGCGCAGCATCGTCGAGCCGGCCGGTGCACTGGCCGTGGCGGCCATCAAGCAGTACGCGGCCGAGCATGGTCGCCAGGGCGAGACCTACGCGGCGATCCTGTGCGGTGCCAACATGAACTTCGACCGGCTGCGCTTTGTGGCCGAGCGGGCCGAGGTCGGCGAGGAGCGCGAGGCGCTGTTCGCCGTGACCATCCCCGAAGAGCGCGGCAGCTTCCGCCGTTTCTGCGAACTCATCAGCGAACTGCCCGCGGGCGGCGCGCCGCGCAACGTGACCGAGTTCAACTACCGCATCAGCGACGCCGCCAAGGCACACGTGTTCGTCGGCCTCACGACCTCCGCGCGCGGCGAGTCGACCACCATCGCGGATGTCTTCATCGAACACGGCTTCGACGCGCTCGACCTCACGCACGACGAACTCGCCAAGGAGCATCTGCGCCACCTGGTGGGCGGCCGCACGGGGCTGGCGCACGACGAGCGCCTGCTGCGTTTCGTGTTCCCCGAGCGTCCCGGTGCGTTGCTGAAGTTCCTGAGCCTGATGCGGCCGAACTGGAACATCAGCCTGTTCCACTACCGCAACCAGGGCGCCGACTACGGACGCATCCTCGTGGGCCTGCAGGTGCCGGCCGAAGAGTCGGCCGCGTTCGACAGCTTCCTCGAAACCCTGGGCTACCCCTGCGTCGAGGAAACGGCCAACCCGGCCTACCGCCTGTTCCTCCAGGCCTGAGAGAAGAGAAGAAAGTAGAAAAAGAAGCCGCTGCGCTTACTGCGCAGGGGCCTGGGCCTGCGGTGGTGGCTCCGCCGATGCCGACGGTTGTTGCTGCTGCGGCGGCATCACCACCGCCGGCATCGTGGCCGGCAACGGCCCGGCCGGCGCAGGTGACGAAACCACCGGCACGCCGGCGGGCTGCGTCGGAAGCCCCATGCTCAGCGGCGCACGCACCGGCAGTTGCAGCGTGAAGGCCGCGGGCCCGTTGAGCTGGACACCGAGCGTGGCCGCCCGCACACCCACCGACTGCAGCACATAGCTCTCGCCGACCTTCGAGCCCACGCGGAACGGCCGCGGCGGCTTGCCATCGATGGAGATCAGCGCCGCCCCCTGGTTCGACGGGTCCGCCACCACGCCCGACAGCGCGAAGCGGCTCGCGGCCTCCGGCGCCACGGGGGCGTTGGACGTCACCGTGACCACGCCCAGCAAGCGGGCCACCGCCTCGGCATCGGCCGCGACCGGTGCGCGCGGCATCGCGGCGGCTGCCGCCACGGCGTCGGCCGGCGAAGCCAGTCGCAGCGCCCAGAACACCGCGGCGCCTGCGGCCAACGCCCAAAGCCCCGTCGTTGCAAGTGGGGCATGCCAGCGGGCCGCAGAGTAAGGACTTGTCATGGCCGCGGATTATCATGCAGCGCGCCTACCGTCTCATGTCCCCGCAAGCTATGAACAAAATCATTCGTTCCGTCTCCCGCACCGCACAGCGCGGCTTCACGCTGATCGAACTCATGGTGGTGCTTGTCATCATCGGCGTGCTCGCTGCGCTGATCGTGCCGAACGTGATCGAGCGCGCGGACGATGCCCGCGTCACCGCCGCCCGCACCGACATCAACAACCTGATGCAGGCGCTCAAGCTGTACCGCCTCGACAACCAGCGCTACCCGACGTCCGAGCAGGGCCTGCAGGCGCTGCTGACCCGCCCCACCGCAGGCCCGGCCGCGCCCAACTGGAAGCCCTACGTCGAGAAGCTGCCCAACGACCCGTGGGGCCACCCCTACCAGTACATGAACCCCGGCATCAAGGGCGAAATCGATGTGCTCTCCTTCGGCGCCGACGGACAGAGCGGCGGCGAGGGCAAGAATGCCGACATCGGCAGCTGGCAGTAAGCGCATCGCCCCCGATCGCGTTCCGTCGCCGTCGCCTCGCGCGGTGGGCGGCTTCACGCTGCTGGAGCTGATCGTGGTGATCGCGATCATCGCCATCGCGACCGCCAGCGTGAGCTTCGCGATGCGCGACACCAACGCCGCAGCGCTCGACCGCGAGGCCGACCGCCTGGCCGCCCTGCTCGAATCGGCCCGTGCCCAATCGCGCGCCAGTGGCGTCATGGTGCGCTGGCGCCAGGTCGACGGCGGCGGCTTCGTCTTCGATGGCCTGCCCGCAGACGCCTTGCCCACCGGCTGGACCCACGCGGGCATCACGGCCCAGGCCGCGCTGGCCGGCGGCACGCCCGTGGCGGCGCTGCAGCTCGGGCCCGATCCGATCATCCCCGCGCAGCAGGTCATGCTCCACAGCGAAGGCCCGCCCGCGCGCGTGCTGCGGGTCGCCACCGACGGGCTGCGGCCCTTCACCGTGTTCGCCGTGCCATGAGACGGCCACCGCAGCGCGCAGGCTCCCTCCGCGGCTTCACGCTGGTCGAGGTGCTGATCGCGCTGGGCATCGTCGCGCTCGCGCTTGCCGCCGGCTCGCAGGCCACGATGTCGCTCACGCGCAATGCGCAGCGCCAGTCCGATCTCGTGCTCGCCGGCATGTGCGCCGAGAACGAACTGGCCAAGGCACGCCTGTCGCGGCAGATGCCGGCCATCGGCGACTCGGGCTCGATCTGCCTGCAGGCCGGCCTCACCTTCCTCGTGACGACCACGACCGTGCCCACGCTCAACCCGAACTTCCGGCGCGTGGACGTGCAGGTGCGCGACGAAGGCAGTGCGCCGTTGCTGCGCGTTTCGACCGTGGTGGGACGCGTCTGATGAGGCGAAACCGCAAGCCTTCGCGCGCACACGGCCTCAGCGGCTTCACGCTGATCGAGCTGCTGGTCGCCATCGCCGTGATGGCGCTGCTCGCGCTGGTGAGCTGGCGCGGCCTGGACAACATGTCGCGCGCCACCACGCACAACCAGCTGCGCGCCGACGCGGTGCTCACGCTGCAGGCCACGCTCGCGCAATGGAGCGCCGACCTCGATGCCATCACCCTGCTCGCGCAGACCCGCCCGATCGACTGGGATGGCCGCGTGCTGCGCATGACGCGCCGCGGCAGCGACACCAGCACGCCGACCGTGCAGGTCGTCGCCTGGACGCTGCGCCCCGGCGCCGACGGCACGCGCTGGCGGCGTTGGCAGTCGGCACCCTTCACCACGCGCGGCGAATGGGTGCAGGCCTGGAACCTCGCAGCCTCCTGGGCGCAGGACGGCGCCGCGCCTGCCGGCGGCGCCACCGACGTCGCGCTGATGCCGGTCAACAGCTGGCAGCTCGCGTACTTCCGCAACAACATCTGGGTGCCGGCAGAGCCGCTGCCGGTCGCGGCGGCGAACCCGGCCAACCCGGCCGGCGCACTGATCGCCATGCCCGACGGCGTGCGGCTGGTGCTGACCCTGCCGCCCGGCGACGGGCTCTCGGGCACGCTCACGCGCGACTGGGTCCGGCCGACGCTCGGGGGGCCGCGCTCGTGACCGCTCCACGAGCCCATCGCACGGCGGGCGCACATCGCCAACGCGGCGCCGCGCTGCTCGCCGCCATGCTGACCGTGATGCTGGTCGCCACCTTCTCCGCCGCCGCGCTCTGGCAGCAGTGGCGCGCCGCCGAGGTCGAAGGCGCCGAGCGTGCGCGCGTGCAGGCGGCCTGGGTGCTGATCGGCGCGCTCGACTGGTCGCGCCTGATCCTGGGCGAGGACGGCCGCGCCGGCGGCCCCGACCACCTCGGCGAACCGTGGGCCGTGCCGCTCGAGGAGGCGCGCCTCACCAGCTTCCTCTCGGCCGAGAAGAACGTGGCGAGCGACAACCTCGAAGGCCTGCCCGATGCCTTCCTGTCGGGCCGCATCGTCGACGCGCAGTCCAAGCTCAACGTGCTGTCGCTGGTAGACGCCGGCAAGCCGGTGCCAGCCAGCGTCGCCACCTTCACCCGCCTCTTCAACCTGCTCGGCCTGCCAGCGGGGGAGCTCACACAGATGACCACGCGGCTCGCGAGCGCGCTCGCCACCGGCAGCGTCGACGCTGCCTCCAGCGGTGGCGGCAGCGGTGGTGCCGATGCCAGCGCCGACACCGGCGCCGCGCCGCTGATGCCGCAGGAAGTCTCGCAACTGGTGTGGCTCGGCCTCTCGCCCGCCACCGCTGCCGCGCTCGAGCCCTACGTGACGATCCTGCCGGAGCGCACCACGCTCAACCTCAACACGGCCAGCGCCGAGGCCATCAGCGCGAGCGTCGAGTCGCTGGGCATCGCCAGCGCGCGCCAGCTCGTGGAGCGGCGCACGCGCTCCTTCTTCAAGAACATCGAGGAGGCCAACGCCGGCCTGCCCAGCGGCGGCTCGCGCTTCAACGCGGCCCAGCACGGCGTGGGCACCCAGTATTTCGAGGTGTACGGCCGGTTGCGGCTCGATCGCACCTGGGTCGAGGAACACTCGCTGCTCCTTCGCAAGGGCCTGGCCGTCACCACCGTCTGGCGCACCCGTGGCGCCGGCGCCACCACGCCCCCGGCAAAACCCTGAGTCCCGTTTACTTTTGTCTGATCAAAACACCGTCAAACGCACGTAGTCTCTGCAAGGTATGCTATACAAACAATAGCAACAACTTGTAAGCCACCCTCCTACAATCACCGGCTTTTCCGACATCCCCACATGACCCCGTTGCTGCTCATTGCCCCCCTCCCTCCGGCCGATGCCGCGGGCGAGTACGACTGGGCCCAGGCCGGTGAGGACGGCATCGCCCTGCGCGACCAGGGCCGTGCGCTGCTCACGCTGCTGCCGTCGAGCCCCGAGGTCACGCTCGGCATCCCGTCCGCGGCGCTGTCGTGGCACCGCGTCACGCTGCCCAAGGGCAGCATGGGCAGCACCTCGAAGCTGCGCGCCGTGCTCGACGGCCTGCTCGAAGAACACCTGCTCGACGAACCGGAAACCCTGCACTTCGCGCTCGCGCCCGACGCCAAGGCCGGCGAGCCGGTATGGGTCGTGGCCTGCAACCGCATCTGGCTGCGCAGCGTCGTGCAGGGGCTCGAAGCCGCCGGCCGGCGCGTCGTGCGCATCGTTCCCGAATTCACGCCGCAGCCGGTCGACGCGCCGCCGCTGCTGCTGGTCACAGGCGAGCCCGAGGCGCCGCAGCTCACGGTCTGCGACAGCGACGGCGTGGTCTCGCTGCCGCTGGCCGGTGCGGGACTGGCCCTGTCGAACGGCTTGCCGCTGGACACCGCCGTGATCAGCACCGAGCCCGCCGTCGCCGAAGCGGCCGAGCACCTGCTGCAACGCCGCGTGCCGATCGTGCAGGCGCCGCAGCGCTGGCTGCACGCCACGCGCACGCCCTGGGAGCTCGCGCAGTTCGACCTCGCCGTGACGGGCCGCGCGCGCGCCGGCAAGAAGTTCGCCTCGGTGCTGCAGGCGCTGCGCTTCGCGCCCGAATGGCGCGCCGCGCGCTGGGGCGTCGTGGTGCTGCTGCTGACTCAATTGATCGGCCTGAACGCCTGGGCCTGGAAGGAGCGCAACGCGCTCGAGTCCAAGCGCCAGGCCACGCGCGCCATCCTGACGCAGACCTTCCCCTCGGTGAAGATCGTGGTCGACGCGCCGCTGCAGATGGGCCGCGAGGTCGCCGCGCTGCAGCAGGCCGTGGGCGACGTGGCCCCGAGCGATTTCGAACCCATGGTCGGCGCCATCGCCGCCACCTTGCCTGCGGGGCGCTCCCCCAGCGCCATCGACTTCAGCGCCGGCCAGTTGCGCCTGCGCGGCCTCGGACTGCAGCCGCAGGAGGTCACGCAGATCACCAGCGCGCTGTCGCCGCGCGGCTACCAGGTGCGCACCGAGGGCGATCTGCTGCTGGTGCAGGCCGAGGCCAACCGATGAACTTCAGCGAACAACTCAAGGCCCGCTGGGCCGTCCTCGGGATGCGCGAGCGCCGCATGGTGATCGCCGCCATCGCGCTGGTGGCACTGGCCTTGCTCTGGTGGATCGCGCTCGCCCCCGCGCTGCGCACGCTGGCCGCGGCACCGGCCGAACACGCACGGCTCGACGCCGAGCTGCAGCAGATGGCCACCTTGCAGAACCGCGCGAAGGCGCTGCAGTCGCAACCCCGCCTGGCGCGCGACGATGCACTGCGCGCGCTCGAGACCTCGGTGCGCGACGGCCTGGGCGTTGCCAACGCCCAGCTCATGACGGCCGGCGGCGACGGTGCCGCCACCGTCACGTTGCGCGGCGCGCCCGCCCAGGGCCTGGCGCAATGGATCGCACAGGCGCGCGGCAATGCCCATGCGGTGCCGCGCGAAGTGCACCTGACGCGCGCCCCCGTCGCACCGCCGCCGCCGGGCGCCAAGCCCGCGCCCGCCACGCCCGACCAACCTCCGCAACCCCGCTGGGACGGCACGCTCGTGATGGCGTTGCCCGCCCCGCGCTGAAGCAGCACGCACCGCACGGCATGGCGAGACGCCCCCCGGTCCCCGATCTCCAGCCGCGCCGCGGCAGCTGGCGCTGGGCCGTGCTCGGCGCCGCCACCGGCGTGCTGGTCGCGGTCGTGCTGTTCGCGCCGGCGCGCTGGCTCGCATCGGCGCTGTCGGGCTGGACGCAGGGCCGCCTGCTGCTGGTCAACCCACGCGGCACGGTCTGGAACGGCACCGCCGCCGTCGTGTTCGCCAGCGGCGCCGGCGGCACACAGGCCGTGTCGCTGCCCGGCCTCCTGAACTGGCGCATGTGGCCGAACTGGCGCGGCCTCTCGGCGCGCCTGGACCTCTCCTGCTGCGCGGCGCAGCCCCTGGGCCTGCGCGCCAGCCCGCGCGCCAACGGCCTGCAACTCGAATGGCAGGACGCCCGCTCGCGCTGGCCCGCCACGCTGCTCACTGGCCTGGGTGCGCCCTGGAACACCCTCAAGCTCGAAGGCGCGCTCGACCTGAACACCCGCGCCTTCGCGATGCAGTGGGACGGCCCCGCGCTGCGCATCGCGGGCCAGGCCACGCTCGACGCCACCGATGTGTCCTCCAGCCTGTCGACCCTGCGGCCGATGGGCAGCTACCGCCTGTCGCTCGAAGGCGGCACGCGCCCCACCTTGCTGCTGAGCACGCGCGAAGGCAGCCTCGAACTGAACGGCAGCGGCGACTGGAGCGGCACCGCGTTGCGCTTCAACGGCGAAGCCAGCGCGGCACCGGGCCGCGAAGACGCACTTTCCAATTTGTTGAACATCATCGGGCGGCGCGACGGTGCGCGCTCGATCATCACCCTGGGTTGATCCGACCATGAAGAAGCCTCTGTCCTCGTCCGGCGCCCGCCCCGGCCTCATCGCGCTGGCGGTACGCCTGCTGATTGCCGCGTCGTTCGTGCCGGTCCTGCCGGCCGCCTATGCGCAGACCGGCGACGCCCCGCGGCGCGGCGAACCGATCACGCTCAACTTCGCCGCCGCCGACATCGAAGCCGTGGCGCGCACCATGGCCGTGGTCACCGGTCGCGACGTGGTGGTCGATCCGCGCGTGAAGGGCACCATGAACCTGGTCACCGACCGGCCGCTGCAGCCGGCCGCGGCCTTCAACCAGTTCGCCGCCGCGCTGCGCCTGCAGGGCTTCGCGGTGGTCGAGGCCGACGGCCTGTACAAGGTCGTGCCCGAGGCCGACGCCAAGCTGCAGACCAGCACCGTCAACACCTCCATCAGCGGTGCCAGCTCGGCCGCGGGCAACCAGATCGTCACGCAGATCTTCCGGCTGAACTACGAGTCGGCCAACAGCCTGCTGCCGGTGCTGCGCCCGCTGATCCCGCCGAACAACACCATCAACGTGAACCCGGGCAACAACTCGCTCGTGATCACCGACTACGCGGACAACATGCGCCGGCTGGCGCGCATCATCGCGTCGCTCGACGTGCCCAACGCGTCCGACATCGAGGTCATCCAGCTCAAGCACTCGGTGGCCACCGACATGGTGCCGCTGGTCACGCGGCTGGTCGACGGCGGTGGTGCCACGGGCGCGCCAGGCGCCGCGCCGGGTGCGGCCGACGCGTCGTTCCGCACCACGCTGATGGCCGACCCGCGCAGCAACTCGCTGATCCTTCGCGCCGCCAACCCGGCGCGCGCGCAGCTCGTGCGCACGCTGGTCGAGAAGCTCGACCGTGCGCCGGCGGAAAGCAGCAACGGCGCGGCCGGCAACATCTATGTGGTCTACCTGAAGAACGCCGATGCGGTGCGCCTGGCGGCCACGCTGCGCGCGGCCATGGCCGCGAGCCAGCAGCAATCGCAGGTGCCGGGCGCGCCCGGGGCCCAGGGCAGCGCCGGTTCGTCGGTGCCGCCCGCCAGCATGCCGATGACGCAGACCAGCTTCGGCGGCAACAACACCCAGGGCGGTGGTTCTGCCGCGGCCAACGCGCCGCTGAACAACGCCAACCAGCCGTCCACCGGCGGCCAGATCCAGGCCGACCCGAGCACCAACTCGCTCATCATCACCGCGCCCGAGCCGCAGTACCGCCAGATGCGCGCCGTGATCGACAAGCTCGACGGCCGCCGCGCGCAGGTGATGATCGAGGCGCTCATCGTCGAGGTCAGCGCCAAGAAGGCCGCCAACTTCGGCGTGCAGTGGCAAAGCGCGCTGGGCAACAACGCCGTCATCGGCACCAACTCCAGCCTGGCCAGCGCCAACATCCTGGCGCTGACGCAGGCCCTGGCCACGCGCGACGTGGCCGGCGTGCGGCCCTCCACCGGCCTGAACCTGGGCATCGCCGGCAAGATCGGCGGCCAGTACATCCTGGGCGCCATCGCCAACTTCTTCAACAGCGACGGCGACGCCAACGTGCTGTCCACGCCCAACCTGCTCACGCTGGACAACGAGGAAGCCAAGATCGTCATCGGCCAGAACGTGCCCTTCGTGACCGGCCAGTACGCCAGCACCTCGGGTTCGGTCGGCATCAACCCGTTCACCACGGTGGAGCGCAAGGACGTGGGCCTCACGCTGCGCGTGCGCCCGACCATCAACGAGAACGGCACCGTGAAGATGACCATCTTCCAGGAGACCTCGACGGTCGACCAGAACACGGTCAAGGACGTCAACGGCCCGACCACCAACAAGCGCTCCATCGAATCGAGCGTGCTGGTGGAAGACGGCGGCCTCGTGATGCTCGGCGGCCTGCTGTCGGACAACTACGGCAACACGGTCGAGAAGGTGCCGGTGGCGGGCGACATCCCGGTGCTGGGCAACCTGTTCAAGAACGAGGTGCGCACGCGCGACAAGAGCAACCTCATGATGTTCCTGCGCCCCGCCGTGATGCGCGACGGCGCCACGACCGAGGCTTTCGCCTACGACCGCTACGACGAGATCCGCGGCATGCAGCAGCGCACGCAGCCGAACACCGACAACATCATGCTGCGCGGTGTCGACTCGGCGCCCGTGCTGCCCGAGGCGCCGCTGGTGCGCATCAACCGCCTCAACAGCAACAACACCGACAGCGGCAAGAAAGCCGGCGAGACCCGCATGGAAGGCACGCAGCTCATCCCGCCGCCGCGCCCCGCCACCGACAACCGCCGGCTCGCGCCCAGCCCGCTGCGCGGCGCGCTGCCGCCCACGGCCGATCCGACCAGCTCGCGCGAGCTGCCCTGAGCACCGCCACGCACACGCCACCCATGCGCTACCCCCTGCCCTACGCGTTCGCACGCAGCCAGCAACTGCTGCTCGAAGAAGCGGACGACGGCCGCCACACGCTATGGATGTCTTCCCACCCGGCGCGCAGCGCGGTCGGTGAAGTGACCCGCAAGTACGGCGTGCAGGCCTTCGAGTTGCTCGACGACGGGCCGCTCGCCCAACGCATCAGCGCCGCCTACGCACAAGGCGAATCGAGCGCCGCCGCGGTGGTCAGCGAAGTGCAGAACGACGCCGACCTCTCGCGCATGATGCAGGAGCTGCCCGCGGTCGAAGACCTGCTGGCCAGCGCCGGCGACGCGCCCATCATCCGCATGCTGAACGCGCTGCTCACGCAGGCCGCGCGCGACGGCGCCAGCGACATCCACATCGAGCCCTACGAACGCACCTCGTCCGTGCGCTTTCGCATCGACGGCACGCTGCGCGAGGTGGTGCAGCCCAACCGCGCGCTGCATGCCGCGCTGATCTCGCGCCTGAAGATCATGGCCGACCTCGACATCTCCGAGAAGCGGCTGCCGCAGGACGGGCGCATCTCGCTGCGCATCGGCACGCGCGCAGTCGACGTGCGGGTGTCGACGCTGCCCAGCGCGCATGGCGAACGCGCCGTGCTGCGCCTCTTGGACAAGAGCGAATCGAAGCTCACGCTCGAATCGGTGGGCATGCAGGGCGACTCGCTGGAACGCTTCGAGAAGCTCATTGCGCAGCCGCACGGCATCATCCTCGTGACCGGGCCCACCGGCTCGGGCAAGACCACCACGCTGTACGCCGCGCTGGCCCGGCTCGACGCGAGCCGCAGCAACATCATGACGGTGGAAGACCCGATCGAGTACGAGCTGCCGGGCGTGGGCCAGACGCAGATCAACGCCAAGATCGAACTCACCTTCGCCAAGGCCCTGCGCGCCATCCTGCGGCAGGACCCCGACGTGATCATGATCGGCGAGATCCGCGACTTCGAGACCGCGCAGATCGCCATCCAGGCCTCGCTCACCGGCCACCTCGTGCTGGCCACGCTGCACACCAACGACTCGGTCAGCGCCGTCACGCGACTGACCGACATGGGCGTGGAACCCTTCCTGCTGAGCTCGTCGCTGCTCGGCGTGCTGGCCCAGCGCCTCGTGCGCAAGGTCTGCACGGCCTGCGGCGGCGCGGGCTGCGACGCCTGCGGCCAGACCGGCTACCAGGGCCGCACCGGCATCTTCGAGCTGCTGGTGGCCGACGACGACGTGCAGGCGCTGATCCACGGCAAGGCCGCGGAGAGCGCGCTGTTCGAAGCCGGCGCGCGCGGCGGCCTGCGCTCGATGCGCGAAGACGGCGAACGGCTGGTGCAGGCCGGCATCACTTCGCGCGCCGAACTCTTGCGCGTCACCCGCGAGTAGCGAGCCGACATGCCCGCCTATTCCTTCGAAGCCATCGATGCCAGCGGCCAGTCGCGCGAAGGCGTGCTCGAGGCCGACACCGCGCGCGCCGCGCGCGGCCTGCTGCGGGCGCAGGCGCTCATTCCGCTGTCGGTCAAGCCGGTCGGCAGCGACGCGGCCGGCGGTGGCGGCGGTGCGAGCAACGCGCTCACGCGCTGGCTCGGCGGCGGCAAGCGGGTCTTCAATTCGACGAACCTCGCGGTGTGGACTCGTCAGCTCGCCGGCCTCATCTCCGCTGGCCTGCCGCTGGAGCGCGCGCTCACGGCGCTCACCGACGAAGCCGAATCGGAACCGCAACGCAACCTCGTCGCCTCGCTGCGTGCCGAGGTCAACGCGGGCTCGCCCTTCGCACGCGCGCTGTCGGCGCACCCGCGCGAGTTCTCGCCCATCTACACCGCCGTGATCGGCGCCGGCGAGCAAAGCGGCAACCTCGGCCTCGTGCTCGAACGCCTGGCCGACGACCTCGAAGAACGCCAGGTGCTGCAGCAGAAGCTGATCGGCGCCGCGCTGTACCCGGCCATCGTCACGCTGGTGGCGATCGTGATCGTGATCTTCCTCGTGAGCTACGTGGTGCCGCAGGTGGCGCAGGTGTTCGCGGGCACCAAGCGCTCGCTGCCCTTCCTCACCACCGTGATGCTGTCGCTGAGCGCGGCCGTGCGCAACTACGGCTGGTGGATGCTGGGCGCCGTGGTGCTCGCGGCCATCGGTGCGCGCATCGCGCTGGCGCAGGAAGCCTTCCGCCTGAAGTTCGATGCCGCCTGGCTCAAGCTGCCGCTGGTCGGCAAGCTCGCGCGCGGCTACAACGCGGCGCGCTTCGCGAGCACGCTCGCCATGCTGGCCACGGCCGGCGTGCCGATCCTGCGCGCGCTGCAAGCGGCCTCCGAAACGCTGAGCAACCGTGCCATGCGCGCCGACGCGCTCGACGCGCTGGTGCTGGTGCGCGAAGGCGCGCCGCTGGCCTCCGCGCTGGCACAGAAAAAACGCTTCCCGGGGCTGGTGTCGATGTTCGCACGCCTGGGCGAGCAGACCGGCACGCTGCCCGTGATGCTGCAGCGCGCCGCCAACCAGCTGGGCGCCGAAGTGCAGCGCCGCGCGATGCACCTGGCCACCATCCTGGAGCCGCTGCTCATCGTCGCCATGGGCGGCGTGGTGATGCTCATCGTGCTGGCCGTGATGCTGCCGATCATCCAGCTGAACCAGTTCGTCAAATAGCGGGAGCCTCGCATGGCCAATCGGAGCTACCTGTTCGCCAGCCCTTTTGTTCCGGGTGCCAGTGCGGCAAGCGGCAGCGATGCGGGGCAGCTCAAGGGCCTCTCGGAGTGCTCCTACAACATCCCGCTGGTCTACCGGCTGCTGGTGTCGGTCGACGTGCAACGCTGCCCCTCGCTGATCTGGTCCATGCCTGAACCCACGGCACTCGTGGGCCGCGCCGGGCCGGGCCTCGACCGGCTCGAACAGTTCCTGGCCCGCATCGACCACCCCGCCATCGCACCGATGCGCGACCAGGCGCTCGACTTCCTGAACCGTCACGTCGACCGCAACGGCTACCTCTTCCTGGAGTGTGCCGAGGTCCTCACCATGAGCGATGAGTCGCTCGAGACACAGGCGGCGAGCCTGCTGCAGGGCGTGCAGACCATCGACGCCGAGATTGAAGCCGCACTGGCGCGCCTGGTCCCGCAGAAGAAAACCTTCTGGGACCGTGTCTTCACGCCGGCGCAGGAAAGCATCCAGGCGCCGCTGCGCGACCTGGGCCTGGGCTACTGGTCGGATACGCTCTACTTCTCGCTCAACGCAGCGTCCACCGACGACGACGCCTGAACCGCCGACCGAAACGCATCAAGCCATGCCAGTCACCCTCGAAGACAAACTCGTGGTCGCGATCTCCTCGCGCGCCCTGTTCAACCTCGAAGAAGAGAACCGCATCTTCGAGGCCGGCGACAACGAGGGTTACATGAAGCTGCAGCTGGACCGCATCGACGTGCCCGCGGCGCCCGGCATTGCGTATTCGCTGATCCGCAAGCTGCTGCGCTTCAACGACGACGGCGTGCAGCGCGTCGAGGTGGTCATTCTTTCGCGCAACGATCCGGTGTCGGGCATGCGCATCTTCAAGTCGAGCGCGGCGGCCGACATCAAGCTGCAGCGCGGCGTGTTCACCCAGGGCCGCCCGCCCTTCGGCTACCTGCGTCCGCTGCGCGCGCACCTGTTCCTGTCGGTCAACGCGCAGGACGTGCGCGAGGCGCTCGTGGCGGGCTTTCCGGCCGCGCGCGTGCTGGTCGAATCGGTCAAGGCCAGCGACGCGTGGCCCAACGAAGTGCGCATCGCCTTCGACGGCGATGCGGTGCTGTTCAGCGATGAAGCCGAGCGCGTGTTCCAGGCCGAAGGCCTCGACGCCTTCCAGGCGCACGAACTCAGCAAGGCCGACCTGCCGCTGCCCGAAGGCCCGTTCAAGCCACTGCTGATGGCGCTGCACCGGCTGCAGATGGCGGGCAATGCACAGATGCGCATCCGCACCGCGCTGGTTACGGCGCGCAGTGCGCCAGCGCACGAACGCGCGATCCGCACGCTCATGAAGTGGAACATCCGCGTCGACGAAGCGATGTTCCTCGGCGGTCTGCCCAAGGGCGAGTTCCTGCGCGAGTTCGAGCCCGACTTCTTCTTCGACGACCAGACCGGCCACGTCGACGCGGCCTCGCGGCATGTGCCTGCGGGGCACGTGGCCAGCGGCATCAGCAACGAGTCCTGAGCGCAGCGGCGCACCGCGCGCGCCGCACCCGCCACCACCGTTTTCGCATCGCGCACCCCTGCGGGGGTGGTGCGTTGTCACACGCGTTTCGTCCCACTGTCATCGCTCGTTCACTGCCGAGTAACGGGTTCTCCCTAGTCTTGTCGCCTGTCTGGTGCGCGGTGCCTTCGTGGCACTTTTTTTTTCGCACCGGCCTTTCACCTCCCTCCGACAGACAACAAGAACCGAACGGCTTTTCCGATGCGTCCGACCTCTTTCACGCACGCCGCGCCCCTCGCGCGCTGGCTGTTGCCCCTTGCGATTTCCGCCGCGCTCGCGGCCTGCGGCGGTGGAGGCGGCGGTGGCGTCGCGTTTCCGCCGATCACCGGCGGCAACCCCACGCCACCGCCGGCCAGCACGCCCAACGAAGGCAAGAGCGGCCCCAAGGCGCTGATCGTCGAGATCGACGGACTCACGCACGCGGCCCTGCGCGAAGCCATCGCGCAGAAGAAAGTGCCGGCCGCGCTGCAGTCGCTGCAGCTCGCTCCCGCATGGACCGGCGGCACCGATGGCGCGCTCAGCGAGCAGCCCACCACCGACGGCCCCGGCTGGGCCACGCTGCTGACCGGCACCTGGGTGCCCCGTCACGCCGTGCGCGCCGACACCGTGGACCAGCGCATCGACGTGAAGCTCGCACCTTCGGTCTTCGCCTTCGCGAAGCAGAAGAAGGACGCGAACTATCTCACCGCATCGGTCACCGCCAACACGCTCTATCCGAACCTGCTGCTCGCGGAAACCGGCACGCTCGACACTGCCGTCGATTGCGCCGGCGCCGATGCCTGCGTGACCGCCAACACCACGCGCCTCATCGGCGCGGGCTACGACCTGCTGGTGGCGCAGTACAGCGCGCCCGCCGCCGCGGCAACCAACGGCCTGCGCAGCGACGCCTACCAGCGCGCCGTCTCCGACACCGCCACCGCCGTCGGCCAACTGCTCACGCGCATCGCGCAGCGCACCGCCAACGATGCGAAGGAAGACTGGCTCGTGATCCTCACGACCGGCCACGGCCTCGACGCCTTCGGCGGCGTGACCAGCCTGAAGGACATCGACAACAAGACGGTCTTCATCGCCAGCAACAAGACCCTGCCCGCACTGCCCGCCGTCGGCGCCGCTTCGCCGGCCGACGACAACGCCCTGCGCCAGTCGGCCGCCGCGACCGACATCGCGCCCACCGTGCTGCGACACCTGGGCGCACTGCCCGCCACCGCGGCCTACAACTTCAACGGCCAGGCCCTGCAGGCCACCACCGCCGTGCAGCAACTCGCGGCCCGCACCAGCGCCGACCGCAGCAGCATCGAACTCTCGTGGACGCTCGCGGGCGACCTGGGTGGCCCCGTGCAGGTGCTGCGCGACGGCCAGCCGATCGCCACGCTGCCGGCCGGCGCCACGCGCTACACCGACCCCGTGAAGGCCGCGGCCGACGGCCTCTACGCGTTCCAGTACACGGTTGCGGCCGGCGGCGCGAGCGTCTCGATCTCCGCGCAGATCGCCTATGTGAAGGTCGGCCTGCTCAACCTCTTCCCGCTCGATGCACTGCCGGCCCTGGACGTCAACGGGACCGCGACGCTCGCGCCCATGGCCGCGGATGCCGATGGCGGTTCGCTCGTGGCCGACGACAACTTCCAGCCGCCCTATCGCGTCCAGGCGCTGCGTGTGGACAGCCGCATCAAGAACGCGAGCGGCATGGCCGGCTACAAGCTGCTGCAGACGCGCGACGTGACCTCCGCGCCGGCAGTGACCGCCTTCACCTTCGGCTTCTGGCTGCGCACCGACGCCACCTGCAGTCAGGGCGTGAGCAACGGCGCATCGGTCATCGCCAACAAGAACTACGACAGCGGCAACAACGCGGGCCTCGCGCTCGGCTTGTTCAGCAACTGCGAGCTGCGCTTCAACACCGGTACCGGCAGCGGGCGCGGCGAAATCAGCGGCAAGCACTTCCTGAGCGCGGGCCGCTGGGCCTACGTCGCGATGGTCGTCGACAAGGCGGGCAAGAACATGAACGGCTATGTGTTCGACCCGGTGAAGGGCACGCAGACCGGCAGCGTCGCGCTCTCGAGCGCACTGGTCGCCGCGCTCGGCGGACTTGGCAAGGGCCTTGCGCTCAACGAGGACGCCACCGGCCTGTACTACCAGCGCTGGTCGGCTTCGCCGCGTGGCGCGATGGACTTCAACGACTTCGCGATCTGGAACCGCGCACTCACGGCCGAAGAACTCACGGCCATCTACACGTCGGGCCAGCCGCTGTCGGCGCTCGCGCCCTGACCACTTTCGATCACCCCGATCTCCACGACATCACAAAGAGGATCACCCCATGTTGCTCCAAGCTTCACTCCCCACGCGCCTGCTGGCCGCATTCATCCTGGCCTGCACGCTGTCCGCCTGCGGCGGCAGCGACAACGGCGGCGGTGGCTTCCCCGGCTTTCCGCCCGGCACCGGCACGACGCCCCCGCAACCCCAGCCCGAAACCGGCGTGAAGCCCGAGATGCGCTGCGCACCGTGACCCGCGACTTCATGACACGCCACGACAAGACCATGAATTCACGCCGCAAATTCCTCACGGGCACCGCCACCACCGGCGCCGCCGCCCTCGCGCTCTCGGCCTTCCCGCCGAGCATCCGCCGCGCGCTCGCCATTCCCGCCAACAACAAGACCGGCACCATCAAGGACGTCGAGCACATCGTCATCCTGATGCAGGAGAACCGCTCGTTCGACCACTACTTCGGCACGCTGATGGGCGTGCGCGGCTTCGGCGATCGCTTCACCATTCCGCTGCCCAACGGGCGCAGCGTCTGGCAGCAGGGCGACGGCAGCGGCGACGTCATCCCGCCCTACCACCTGGACCAGACCAAGGGCAACGCGCTGCGCTCGGGACAGACGCCGCACGACTGGAGCGACGGCCAGAACGCCTGGGACGGCGGCCGCAACTGCAACTACCAGTGGCCGCGCTACAAGAGCACGCTGTCCATGGGCTACTACAAGGAAGCGGAGCTGCCCTACCAGATGGCGCTGGCCAATGCCTTCACGCTGTGCGACGGCTACCACTGCAGCATGCACGCGGGCACCAACTCCAACCGCATGTTCGCCTGGGCCGGCAGCAACGGCCCGACCGGCGCCGGCGTGGCCACGGTCACCAACGAGTGGGACGACAGCTACACCCCGCCCTCGACCAGCGGCTATGAGTGGAAGACCTTTCCCGAGCGCCTGCAGGCGGCCGGCGTGAGCTGGATCGTGTATGAAAACATGCGCGACAACTTCGGCGACAACCCGCTCACCGGCTTCAAGCAGTACCGCCAGGCCAGCGAGGCCTCGGGCAAGCCGGTCACGAACACCGGCACCGTGCCAGCCTACGACCCGGCCAGCGACGACGCCGGCAACCCGCTGTACAAGGGCATCGCCAACACCATGCCCGGCGCCAACGTGGAGGAGTACCTCAACACCTTCCGCAACGACGTGAAGAACGGCAAGCTGCCGCAGGTGTCGTGGATCGTCGCGCCCGCCACCTACTCCGAGCACCCCGGGCCATCGAGCCCCGTGCAGGGCGCCTGGTACATCCAGCAGGTGATGGACGCGCTGACCGCCGTGCCCGAGGTGTGGAGCAAGACGGTGCTGTTCATCAACTTCGACGAGAACGACGGCTTCTTCGATCACTACCCCTCGCCCTCCGCTCCTTCGATCAACCCCGACGGCACCGCTGCCGGCAAGACCACGCTCAGCGATGCGCAGGTCGCCTTCGAGTACCACAACTACCCGGCGCCGCCCGGCACCAGCCGCCAGGCGAACTATCCGCCGGACGGCAAGGTCTTCGGCCCGGGCAAGCGCGTGCCCATGTACGTGGTCTCGCCCTGGAGCCGCGGCGGCTGGGTGAACTCGCAGGCCTTCGACCACACCTCGGTGCTGCGCTTCGTCGAGGCGCGCTTCGGGGTCGCGGAGCCCAACATCAGCCCGTTCCGCCGCGCCGTGTGCGGCGACATGACCAGCGCCTTCAACTTCGCCAACCCGAACAACGAGGCACTGCCCCAGCTGGCCGGACGCAAGACCCTGGACGAGGCCAACCAGCAGAGCAAGTCGCAGGAGTTCGAGGCCGACGGCAAGACCAAGCGCGCGGCGGTGCCGCTGCCCACCGATCCGCAGCTGCCCCGCCAGGCCGCCGGCACGCGCCCCTCGCGCGCGCTGCCGTACGAACTGCACGTGAGCGCGCGCAACGACGCCACCAGCGGCAAGGTGCGGCTGCTGTTCGCCAACACCGGCAAGGCCGCGGCCGTCTTCCACGTGTACGACAAGCTCAACCTCGAGCGCCTGCCGCGCCGCTACATGGTCGAGGCCGGCAAGACGCTGGACGACACCTGGAACGCGATGGTCGACAACACCGGCTTCTACGACCTGTGGGTGCTCGGCCCCAACGGCTTCCACCGGCATTTCCGCGGCGACCTGAACAGCCTGCGCGCCGGCGATGCGCCCAACCCCGAAGTGCGCGTGTGCTACGACATCGCCAACGGCAACGTCTACCTGCAGATGCTCAACGGCGGTCGCACCGCCTGCAAGTTCACGGTGCGCCCCAAGGCCTACCGCACCGACGGCCCATGGACCGCGACCGTGGCCGGCGGCACCACCGCCGAGCAGCACTGGGACCTGGCCGCCAGCGGCGCCTGGTACGACTTCGAGGTGACCTGCGATGCCGACACCAGCTTCTACCGCCGCTTCGCGGGTCGCGTGGAAACCGGCCGGCACTCGGTGAGCGACCCGGCCATGGGCACGACCGGCGCCTGAGCGTGGCACGAAGACATCACCACGCCATGACTTCCCGTCGCAACTTCCTCACCGGCACCGCCACCACCGGTGCCGCCGCGCTCGCTCTCTCGGCCTTTCCGCCGAGCATCCGCCGCGCACTGGCCATTCCGGCCAACAACAAGACCGGCACGATCAAGGACGTCGAACACGTCGTGATCCTGATGCAGGAGAACCGCTCGTTCGACCACTACTTCGGCACCCTCGCCGGGGTGCGTGGCTTCGGCGACCGCTTCGGAATTCCACTGCCCAAGGGCCTCAACGTCTGGCAGCAAAGCGATGCCAGCGGCAAGGTGATCCCGCCTTACCACTTCGACAGCCGCAAGGGCAATGCGCAGCGCGACGGCGGCACGCCGCACGACTGGGACGACAGCCAGAAGGCCTGGGGCGGCGGCCGCATGCACGAATGGGCGCGCTACAAGACGCCCAAGGCCATGGGCTACCACAAGCAGACCGAGATCCCGTTCCAGTTCGCGCTGGCCGATGCCTTCACGCTGTGCGACGCGTACCACTGCGCGATGCACACCGGCACCGACGCGAACCGCTCGTTCCACATCACCGGCACCAACGGCCCGACCGCGCAGGGCGTGGCCTTCGTCACCAACGAGTGGGACTGGCTGGACGCCACCCCCAGCAAGGTCGACACCGGCTACACGTGGAAGACCTATGCCGAGCGGCTCGAAGACGCCGGCGTGAGCTGGATCTGCTACCAGAACATGCCCGACGAATGGGGCGACAACATGCTCGGCGCATTCCGCCAGTTCCGTCGCGCCAACCGCGCGTCGCCCTACCCGGTGACGAGCGGCTACTACAAGGCGCCCTTTTCCGACACCGGCCAGACACTCCCCTTTCACGCCTACGACGCGGCCAGCGACAACCCGGGCAATCCGCTCTACAAGGGCATCGCCAACACGCTGCCCGGCGACAAGCCGGAGGACTACCTGGATGCGTTCCGTCGCGACATCAAGGCCGGCCGCCTGCCGCAAGTGAGCTGGATCAACGCGCCCTCCGCCTACTGCGAGCACCCGGGCCCGTCCAGCCCGGTGCAGGGCGCGTGGTTCATTCAGGAAATACTGGATGCGCTCACCGCCGTGCCCGAGGTCTGGAGCAAGACCGTGCTGCTCGTCAACTTCGACGAGAACGACGGTTACTTCGACCATGTGCCCTCACCGTCGGCCCCGTCGCTCAACCCCGACCTGACGCCGGCCGGCAAGACCACACTGGCCGCCGACGACCTGAAGCACGAGTACTTCACGCAACCGGCGCCCGATGGCAGCACCTCGCAGCCCAAGCCCGACAACCGCGTGTTCGGCCCCGGCCCGCGCGTGCCGCTGTATGTGATCTCTCCCTGGAGCCGCGGCGGCTGGGTGAGCTCGCAGGCCTTCGACCACACCTCGGTGCTGCAATTCCTTGAAACGCGCTTCGGCGTGAAGGAGCCGAACATCTCGCCGTTCCGCCGCGCGGTGTGCGGCGACCTCACGAGCGCCTTCAACTTCGCCACGCCGAACACCGAAGCCCTGCCCCAGCTCGCGGGCAAACAGAGCCGGACTGACGCCGAAGCGTTGAGAGCCACGCAGGAGTTCGACGCAGGCGGCAAGAAGCGGCCGCCCATCGCGCCGCCCGCCGATCCGCAGTTGCCGCGCCAGGCCACCGGCACGCGGCCTTCGCGCGCCCTGCCCTACGAGCTGCACACGAGCGCTCGGGCCGACGCGCTCACCGGCACCGTGAAGCTGATCTTCTCGAACACCGGCAAGGCCGCCGCGGTGTTCCACGTGTACGACAAGCTCAACCTCGATCGCCTGCCGCGCCGCTACATGGTCGAAGCCGGCAAGACGCTGGACGACAGCTGGGCCGCGGCGACCGACAACAGCGGCTTCTACGACCTGTGGGTGCTCGGCCCCAACGGCTACCACCGCCACTTCAAGGGCGACCTCGGCCGTCTGCGCGCGGGCGGCGTGGCCGCGCCCGAAGTGCGCGTGTGCTACGACATCGCCAACGGCAACGTCTACCTGCAGATGCGCAACGACGGCAAGGCCGCCTGCAAGTTCACGGTGCGCGCCAAGGCCTACCGCGACGACGGCCCGTGGACCGCGACGGTGAACGGCAGTGCGCAGTCCGAGCAGCACTGGGAGCTCGCCGCCAGCGGCCAGTGGTACGACTTCGCCGTCACCTGCGATGCCGACCCGGCCTACTACCGCCGCTTTGCCGGCCGCGTGGAAACCGGCAAGCACACGGTCAGCGATCCGGCGATGGGCTTGCCCGACCTCTGAGGACGCATGCATGATCCCCCCGCGCCCGCCAGCGGCGCGGGGGAATTCATGCACGCCAAGGTCATTCGGTACTTCGTCGAGGTGGTCCGCGCGGGCTCGATCCGCAAGGCGGCCGAGCAGCTGCACGTGGTGCCCACGGCCGTCAACCGGCAGATCCTGAACCTCGAGGAAGAACTGGGCGCGCCGCTGTTCGAGCGCATCCACAACACGCTCAAGCTCACGCCCGTGGGCGAAATCGTGCTGGCCCATGCGCGCGGCACGCTACGCGAGTTCGATCTCGTGCGCCAGCGCATCGAGGACGTGCGCGGCCTGCGCCAGGGCGAGGTCACGCTGGCCACCACGGCCGGCCTGGCCGACGCCTTCCTGCCGGCCGTGGTGCAGCGCTTTCGCGCCGCGCACCCCGGCATCCAGCTGAAGCTGCTCGGCCTGCCCATCGCGGCCGTGCTGCGCAGCGTGGCCGAAGGCGATGCCGACCTGGCACTGGCCTACGACGTGCCTGGCACGGCCGGCTTCCGCACGCTGTTCAGCAGCGAGTGGCCGATCGGTGCGGTGGTGCCGCCGGGCCATCCGCTCACGGCACATGCGACCGCCGTGCTGGCCGAGTGCGTGGGCTACCCGCTGATCCTGCCCGCGCCCTCGCTGTCGATCCGGCCGATCCTCGACGCGGCGTTCGAGCGCTCGGCCATCCGCGTGTCGCCGGTGGTCGAGACCACGTCCACGGCGCTGATGCGCCGGCTGGTGCGCGACGGCGCCGGCATCACGCTGCTCAACCGACTGGACGTGGACGAGGAGCGCAACGACGGCACGCTGGTCTTCGTGCCGCTGCGCGACACCACGCTGGACGCCCAGACACTCACGCTCGAGACCCGCGCCGCCCAGGCGCCGAGTGCCGCGGCCGAGCTGTTCGCGAACCACGTCGTGGCCTGCCTGGACGACCTGCTGGCGCCCTGAAACGGCCCCTGGCCGACCGTCCACTTTTTGTGCACAGGGCGCGTCATTTATTGACTTTGCATGCGCGAAGACATCGCTCCTAGACTGCCGCGCCGGTTCATCGGCAGGAAAGGTTCCCATGTCCTCGAACGATAAAAAGACCCCCGCAGGAGACGGCGAAGGGGTCGACCAGAAGCTTCCGCTCGCCCGTTGCGGCGCCTTGAGCCTGCAGCACGTGCTCGTGATGTACGCGGGCACGGTGGCGGTGCCGCTCATCGTGGGCGGTGCGCTCGGCCTCTCGAAGGCCGACATCGCGTTCCTCATCAACGCCGACCTCTTTGCCGCGGGCATCGCCACGCTGGTGCAGGCCATCGGCTTCTGGCGCTTCGGCATCCGCATGCCGGTGATGATGGGCGTGACCTTCGCGGCGGTCGGGCCGATGATCGCCATCGGCATGGACCCCTCGCTCGGGCTGCCCGCGATCTACGGCGCGACCATCGTGGCGGGCGTGTTCGGCATGCTCGTCGCGCCGCTCATGGGGCGGGTGCTGGGCGTGTTTCCGCCGCTCGTCACGGGCACGGTCATCACGCTGATCGGCGTGTCGCTCACGGGCGTGGCCATCAACTGGGCCGCGGGCGGCCAGCCCACCGCGACCCGCATGATCGACGGCGTGGCGCACGCGGTGGCCAACCCGGCCTACGGCGATCCGGCGAACCTGGCCATTGCCGCGGCGGTGCTGGCGGTGATCATCGCGATCACGCGCTTCGGCAAAGGGCTCATCGCCAACATCGCGGTGCTGCTGGGCATCGTGTTCGGCGTGGGCGTGTCGCTGGCGCTCGGGCGCATGCACTTCGACGGGCTCGAGGAAGCAGGCTGGGTCGCCTTGACCACGCCCTTTCACTTCGGCCTGCCGCGCTTCGAGCTCACGGCCATCGCCTCGATGTGCATCGTGATGCTGATCACGCTGGTCGAGTCCACCGGCATGTTCCTCGCACTGGGCGAAATCACCGGCCGCAAGGTGACCACCGACGCGCTCACACGCGGCCTGCGCGCCGACGGGCTGGGCACGGTCATCGGCGGCGTGTTCAACACCTTCCCCTACACCTCGTTCTCGCAGAACGTGGGACTGGTCACGGTGACGGGCGTGCGCTCGCGCTACGTGGCGGCCGGTGGTGGCCTGATGCTGATCGCGCTGGCGCTCTTTCCGAAGGTCGCGCACATCGTGGCCTCGGTGCCGCAGTTCGTGCTCGGCGGCGCGGGCATCGTGATGTTCGGCATGGTGGCGGCCACGGGCGTGCGCATCCTAGGCACGATCGACTATGCGCACAACCGCCATGCGCTGTATGTGATCGCCATTTCCATCGGCCTGGGCCTCGTCCCGACGCTGTCGCCGAACTTCTTCCAGCACTTTCCCGCCTGGACCCATCCGCTGACGCACAGCGGCATCGTGCTGGGCACGCTGGCCGCGGTGCTGCTCAATCTTTTCTACAACGGCGTGCTGTCGAAGGAACGCTCCTTCGCGATGGCGGCGCGCACCTCGCACGGAACCGAATGACCCTCCAGACTTCCTCTTCCCCAATTTCTCCATCGCAGCAGCGGCTGCTGATCGTCCGGCACGCCGACGTGCTCGTCACCATGGACGCCGCGCGGCGCGAGATCGCCGATGGCGCCGTGGTGATGGACGGCCCCGCCATCGCGTGGGTCGGCGCCACGGCCGAGCTGCCGCTTCACTACCTCGACGCGCTGCGCAACGGCCAGGCCGAAACCATCGACATGCACGGCCATGTCGTGATGCCGGGGCTGGTCAACACGCACCACCACATGTACCAGAGCCTCACGCGCGCCGTGCCCGAGGCGCAGGACGCCGAGCTCTTCGGCTGGCTCACGAACCTGTACCTGCTGTGGGCGCGGCTCACGCCCGAGATGATCCGCGTGTCGACGCAGACCGCCATGGCCGAGCTGATGCGCTCGGGCTGCACCACCACCAGCGACCACCTCTACCTGTTCCCCAACGGCGCGCGGCTCGACGATTCGATCGAGGCGGCCGACGCCATGGGCATGCGCTTCCATGCGGCGCGCGGCAGCATGAGCGTGGGCCGCAGCGCCGGCGGCCTGCCACCCGACGAGGTGGTGGAGACCGAGGCCGCGATCCTGCGCGACAGCGAGCGGCTCATCGACCGCTGGCACAACCCGGCGCGCCACTCGATGCGCCGCATCGTACTCGCGCCCTGTTCGCCGTTCTCGGTGTCGCGCGACCTGATGCGGCTGTCGGCCGAATTGGCGCGCGAACGCGGCGTGTCGCTGCACACGCACCTGGCAGAGAACGACAACGACGTGGCCTACTCGCGCGAGAAGTTCGGCATGACGCCGGCCGAGTACGCCGAAGACCTGGGCTGGGTCGGCCACGACGTGTGGCACGCACACTGCGTGAAGCTCGACGACGCCGGCATCGCGCTCTTCGGGCGCACCGGCACCGGCGTGGCGCACTGCCCCTGCTCGAACATGCGGTTGGCTTCGGGCATCGCACCCGTCGGGGCGATGCGGCGCGCGGGCGTGCCCGTGGGCCTGGGCGTGGACGGCAGCGCGTCGAACGACGGCGCGCACATGCTGGGCGAAGCACGCCAGGCCATGTTGCTGCAGCGCGTGGGCTACGGCCCCGCTGCCATGACCGCGCGCGAAGCACTGGAGATCGCCACCATCGGCGGTGCCCGCGTGCTCGGGCGCGACGACATCGGCGCGCTGGCGCCGGGCATGTCGGCCGACCTCGTGGCCTTCGACGTGCGCGGCGTGGACCACGCGGGCGCCTGGCACGACCCGGTCGCGGCGCTGGTGTTCTGCACGCCGGTGGCGGCCTCGCTGAGCGTGATCGACGGCGTGGTTCGCATCCGCGACGGTCGCTTCACCGGCGTCGAACTGGCACCGCTGCTGGCGACGCACCGCGATCTGGCGCGCACGCTGTACGAGTCGGCGCGGCATCCGCACACGGCCTGAGCCCCTGTCCCCGGCCGCGCCGGGGGCGCTCTTTTTTTGAGCACCTTCGGGGTAGGCAGCAACCCTCATTGCCAACGCCGGAGCCCCTCCGCAGAATCCGCCCACGAAAAAGAACGAGCGTTCTATTTGGTGGCGGGACATCCCGTCGGCCTTCCCAAGATTCATAACGACAGGGATTTACCGATGAAGCGCAGAGACATCCTCAAATGGTCCGCCTCGGCGGGCGGCCTGGGCCTGCTGGCCGGCAAGACCTCCACCGCCTCGGCGGCCCTGCCGGTGCTCAAGCCCACGCTGCCGCAGAAGATCGACCCGATCAGCGCCACCTTGCGACGGCTCGAACTGGTGGGACGGCAGGCGGCCTATGTCTGGACCGAATCGCACATCAACCTGGCTGGCGTGCCGATGGGCGCGGTGGTGCCGCCGACCGAGTTGCCGGCGCTGGAGCACCAGCTCAAGACGATTGCCAAGGCCCTGGAGGCCGTCACCAATTTCGCGGCCTCGTTCGCCACCAGCGCGCTGGCCTCGGGCAGCCTGCAGTCGCTGGACAACCTGCGCACGCGCCTGGCGGGACTGCAGGCCAGCTTCGACCAGCTGCTGTCCGCCAACGGCGGGCTGGCGACGCTGCCCGCTGCGGCGCTGGCCCTGCTGGGCACGCTCACGGGCACGGCGGGCGACATCGCCACGCAACTGAAGCAGATCCACCACGACCTGCTGTCGCAAGGCCCGCTGGGCGCGCTGAGCGGGCCGAAGACGGTGGCGCAGTACGACGCGCTGTTCGTCACCATCGAGAAGCCGGCCCTCTCGCAGCTGCTGCACGACAACGACCTGTTCGCGGCCATGCGCGTGGCCGGGCCCAACCCGATGCTGCTGCAGCGCGCGACAACGCTGCCCACGAAGTTCCCGCTGGGCGACGCGCAGTACCGCCAGGTGATGGGTGCCAACGACAGCCTCGCCGAGGCGGCCGCGTCGGGCCGGCTCTACCTGCTCGACTACGAAGGCCTGGGCGACATGGCGCCCATCGGGCCGGTGAGCAAGCCGCTCACGGGCACGGCCTACATCCACGCGCCCATCGCCCTGTTCGCGCGGCCCAAGACCGGCCGCTCGCTGGTGCCGGTGGCGATCCAGTGCGGGCAGGACCCGGCGCTGAGCCCGATCTTCCTGCGCGTGGACGACACCGCCGACACCGGGGCCTACTGGGCCTGGCAGTCGGCCAAGACCGCCGTGCAGGTGGCGGACTTCAACTACCACGAGATGTTCGTGCACCTCGGCCGCACGCACCTGATGTCGGAGGCCTTCGCGATGGCCACGCAGCGCCAGCTGGCCACCGCGCATCCGCTGAGCCGGCTGCTGTCGCCGCACCTGGAAGGCGCGATGTTCATCAACGAGGCGGCGACGCTGATCATCATGGCGCCGCTGACCACGGGCGATGTGATCCTCACCGCGCCCATCGAGACGCTGCAGCAGCAATGCGGGCGCGACCGGCTGGCCTACGACTTCTACGAGCGCATGGTGCTGCCCAACGACCTGCGCACGCGCGGCGTGGACGACGCGGCGGCGCTGCCCGACTACCCGTACCGCGACGACGCGCTGCTGGTGTGGAACGCCATCGCGCAATGGGTCGGCGACTACGTGGCGGCCTACTACCTGAGCGACGGCGACGTCACCGGCGACTACGAACTCAAGGCCTGGGCCACCGAGCTCGCGACCAGCGGCAAGGTGCACGGCTTCCGCCCGATCACCACGCGCACGCAGCTGGTCGAGGTGCTGACCGCGATCATCTTCAACGCCAGCGCGCAGCATGCGGCGGTGAACTTCCCGCAGTATTCGGTGATGACCTATGCGCCCTTCAGCGCGGGCGCGGGCGGCGTGCCCGCGCCGACGGGCACCGCGGGCCAGAGCGAAGCGAGCTGGTCGCAGATGCTGCCGTCGCGGCTGGCGGCGCAGGAGCAGATCCTGCTGTTCCACATCCTGGGCGGCGTGTACTACCGGCCGCTGGGCGAGTACAAGGACAACGTGTTCCCGCACCTGCCGGTGCTGCTCGATCCGGCCATCGCCGCGCAGGGCGGGCCGCTGGAGCGCTTTCGCAACGCGCTGGCCGGCATCGAGGCCACCATCCGCCAGCGCAACACCACGCGCACGCGGCCGTACGAGCACCTGCTGCCCAGCCGCATCCCGTCGAGCACGAACATCTGAAGACGGCGCTGCGGCCGGTTGCTGGTACAGGCGCCGCTCAGCGGCGCATCGTGTCCAGCTGCGTGACCGGCGCGGCGTTGTTGCCCCACGCGCCGCGGATGTAGGTCAGCACCTCAGCCACCTCGGTGGCATCGAGCGCATGGCCGAACGGCGGCATGCCGTAGGGGCGCGGGTTGCCGGCCGTCGCGGGCAGGAAGCCGCCGTGCGCGACCACCTGGATCAGGTTGGTGGGCTGCGCCATCGTCACCGCGCGGTTGCCCGCGAGCGGCGGATACGCACCGGCCGCGCCCTGGCCCTGGTCGCCGTGGCAGTAGGCGCAGCGCTGGTCGTAGATCTTCGCGCCGCGCACCATCGCGCCGGCGTCGCGCCGCACCGGCGCGGTGGGCGCCTTCTTCTCTTCGGACGCCTCCTGCTTCACGGCTTCGGGCAGGTCTTTCAGGTAGATCGCCATCGCGCCCAGATCGGCGTCGCTCAGGTACTGCGTGCTGCGGAACACGACGTCGGCCATCGGGCCCATCACCGAGCCGCGCGGGGCGGTGCCGGTCTTCAGCAGCGCCACGACGTCGGCCGCGGGCCAATCGGCTACACCCGCTTCATGCGGATCGGCCAGCGAGGGCGCGTACCAGTTCTCCACCGCGATGAGTCCGCCCGACAGGCCGAGCTGGGTCTCGGTCGCGCCCAGCGAGTTGCGGGTGCCGTGGCAGGCGATGCAATGGCCCAGGCCGCCCACCAGGTAGGCGCCGCGGTTCCATTCGGCCGGCTTGTTCGCGTTCGCCACGAAGGGCTGCGGCTTGAACGAAAGCGCGCGCCACACCGCAAGCGCGGCCTGCGTGTCGTACGGGAAGCGCAGCCGGTGCGCCTTGTTCTCGGTGTCGGCGGGCGCCACGCTGCGCAGGTAGGCGTAGAGGGCGTCCGAGTCTTCGCGCGTGACCTGCGTGAAGTTCGGGTACGGGAAGGCCGGGTACAGCAGGCGCCCGTCCTTGCTGCGGCCGTTGTGCATGGCACGCCAGAAGTGCGCGCTGCTCCAGCCGCCGATGCCGTGCGTCGGGTCGGGCGTGAGGTTGGTCGCGTAGATGGTGCCGAACGGCGTTTCCAGCGGCACGCCGCCCGCGTAAGGCTGGCCGCCGCGCGTGGTGTGGCAGCCCGCGCAGTTGCCCGCCAGCGCGAGGTAGCGCCCGCGCTCGACGAGTTGCGGCGTGGCCTCGAAGGCTTCGGCGCGCTCGGGCAGCGGGTCTTCGCCGCGCAGGTTCAGCGCGAGCACGACGCCGGCCCCCACGGCCGCCAGGGTGACCAGGCCCAGCAGGGTCCAGCCAAGGAATCTCAGTCGCGAGGTCATCGGGTTCTCACGGTTTCGCTGCTGTCGGCATGCCGCCGCAGGTGACGGGCAGCGGCGCGGGCAGCGAGGCCGCCGGGCGGGTGTCGGCCGGCATCGGTTGCACGGCCAGCCAGCTGGCCACGGCGTTGATGTCGGCGGTGGTCATGCGCTGGCCGATCTGCGCCATGCAGTCGGGCGCGGGCGCATGGCGCTCCTTGGTGAGCCAGGCGCCGAGCTGCGACGACACGTACAGGCGCGGCAGGCCCAGCAGGCCCGGAATGGCCGGCTGCACGCCCGTGAGCGCCGCGCCGTGGCATTGCACGCAGGCCGGGATGTTGCGCGCCGCGTCGCCTTCGAGCGCCAGCTGGCGCCCGCGGCGCAGCTGCTCGGGCGTGGCGTCGCTCTGCGACGGGACCGCCGGGTACGGCAGCGACAGGTTCGCGAAGTACTCGGCCATCTCGCGCAGGTAGTCGTCCGACAGGTGCTGGACCATGTAGGTCATGTCGCTGTTGAAGCGGCGCCCGTCGCGAAAACTCACGAGCTGATTGAACAGGTAGCCCGCCGGCTTGCCCGCCAGGCGCGGGAAGAAACCGGCGTTGGTGGTCGCGCCCTCGCGCCCGTGGCAGGCGATGCAGGCGGCCACGCGCTGCTCGATGGTGTCGGGCACGGTGGTCGCGGCGTGCACGGCGACGGGGCCGAGCGGCAGCAGCAGCGCCAGGGCCAGCGCTGCACGGTGGAACACAGCCTTCATCACGTGCCGGCCGCGAAATGCGCCAGGGCCATCAGGCCCGCGATCAGCACCAGGACCATGCACAGGCCCACGCCGATCAGCGGCAGGATGCCCAACTGGGCGGTCCGCTTGTCGGCGTCGGCGCGACGGCCGCCCAGCCCGATGAAGCTCCAGAGTACGGCGCGCACCGCGCGCATCAGATTGAACATGGGTCCACTGTCGCGCAAACGGGTCAAAAAAAACAGATGCAGATCCAGCTCGATTCACCATATCAGATTAGAGTCCCCGCGAATGACAACGGCCCACCGATGCAGCCCCCGATGAAGCCCCGATGAAACGCTACGAAGCCCTGGCCGCCGGCATCGAGGCCTCGATCCGCAACGGCACCCTCAAGACCGGCGACCGCCTGCCCTCCGTGCGCCACACGGGCAGCAGCCGCGGCGTGAGCGCCTCCACCGTGTTCCAAGCCTACTACCTGCTGGAAGCGCGCGGCCTGGTGCGCGCGCGCGACCGCTCGGGCTACTACGTGGCCGGCGGCGGCCTGCGCGACGCGCCGCCCGAGACCACCCTCACTTCGCGCCCGGCCGAAGGCCCGCGCGCGCTGGAAGTGAGCGATCAGGTGTTCGACATCCTCGAAGCCAGCATGTCGCGCCAGGTCGTGCCCTTCGGCTCGGCCTTTCCGAGCCCGCTGCTGTTTCCGCTGGCGCGGCTGGGCCAGTTCATGGCCGCCAGCGCCAAGTCGCTCGACCCGTGGCGCACGGTGGACGACCTCACGCCCGGCAGCGCGGCGCTGCGCCGGCAGATCGCGCTGCGCTACCTGGCCGACGGCCTGCCCGTGCCGGCCGAAGAGATCGTCGTCACCAACGGCGCACTCGAAGCGCTCAACCTCTGCCTCTCGGCCGTGACGCGGCCGGGCGACGCGGTGATCGTGGAGTCGCCCACCTTCTACGCCGCGTTGCAGGCGCTCGAACGCATGGGCCTGCGCGCCATCGAGGTGCCGACGCATCCGGGCGAAGGCATCGACCTCGACGCACTGGCGCAGGCCATTGCCGCGCACAAGCCCACGGCCTGCTGGCTCATGACCACCTTCCAGAACCCGCTGGGCAGCCTGATGCCCGATGCGAAGAAGAAGGCGCTGGTGGAACTGCTCGCGCACCATGACCTGCCACTGATCGAGGACGACGTGTACGCCGAGCTGTACTTCGGCGAGCGCCGCCCGCCGCCGGCCAAGGCCTTCGACACGCAGGGGCTGGTGCTGCACTGCTCGTCGTTCTCGAAGAGCCTCGCGCCCGGCTACCGCATCGGCTGGGCCTCGGCCGGGCGCTTCGCGCGCAAGGTGGCGCGCCAGAAGCTCACGACCACGCTCAGCACCTCGGTGCCCGCGCAACTGGCGCTGGCCGACTACCTCGAGAAAGGCGGCTTCGACAAGCACCTGCGCAAGCTGCGCCAGACGCTGGCGATGCAGCAGGCCAGCTTCGCGCAGGCCGTGGGGCACTACTTTCCGGCGGGCACGCGCGCCACGCGACCGCTGGGCGGGTACTTCCTGTGGGTCGAGCTGCCGCCACAGGTGAGTGCGTTGGAAATCCATCGCCAGGCGCTGGAGCGCGGCATCAGCGTTGCGCCGGGCCCGATCTTCTCGGCCACGCGCGCCTTCGCCAACTGCCTGCGGCTGAACTACGGCCACGATTGGGACGCGCACAGCGAGCAGGCCCTGCAGACGCTGGGTCGGCTGGTGGCGGACGCCGCCTGAAACGGCAACGCCCGCCAAAAGGCGGGCGTCAGGCGGGCGTCGTTCAGGCAGGTTGCGTTTTTATTCCTGCGGTTCCAGCGCCACCGGCGCCGACGCCCCGTTCTTCCTGCGCGCCTGCAGCACGAACGCCACGAGCTGCCACAGCACGAAGATCGCGATCAGGCCCAGCAAGGTGCCGCTGATGGGCCGCGAGACGAAAGCGCCGAAGCTGCCGCGGCTCAGCAGCATCGCACGGCGGAAGTTCTCCTCGAGCATCGGCCCGAGGATGAAGCCCAGCATGAGCGGCGCGGCGTCGAGCTCCAGCCGCATGAACATGTAGCCCATGAAGCCGAACGCGGCGGTGATGAACACATCCTGCAGGTTGTTGTTCACGCTGTAGGTGCCGATGCAGCAGAAGAACAGGATCGACGGGAACAGCACGCTGTACGGGATCTTGAACACCGAGAGCCAGTAGCGCACCAGCGGCACGTTCAGCACCAGCAGGAACACGTTGCCGATCCACATGCTGGCCACCAGGCCCCAGAACAGCTCGGGGTGGCTGGCGATCATGTTCGGGCCCGGCTGGATGCCCTTGATGATGAAGGCCGCCAGCATCAGCGCCATGACCGCGTTCTCGGGAATGCCGATGCTCATCAGCGGAATGAAGCTCGTGCGCGCCGCGGCTTCGTCGGCCGCCGCCTGGCCGGCCACGCCTTCGATGCAGCCGGTGCCGATCTCGTCCTTGTACTTGCTGACCTTCTTGTCCAGCGCATACGCCGCGAACTGCGCGATCGTCGGGCCGCCGCCGGGCAGGATGCCCAGGAACGAACCCACCACGCTGCCGCGCAGCGCGCTGGGGATGATCCGCTTGAACTCCGCCCAGGTCGGGATGAGGTTGATCTTGCCGTTGAAGGGCGAGCGCTCCTCGCGCGAGTCGAGGTTCTTCGTGATCTCGGCGATGCCGAAGCAGCCCAGCGCGATGCTCACGATGCCCACGCCATCGGTCAGGAAAGGCATGTCCATCGTGAAGCGCGCCATGCCGCTGTTCACGTCGGTGCCGATGGTGCCCAGCAGCACGCCGATCATGCACATCGCCAGGCCGTTCAACAGGCTGCCCGTGGTCACGAAGCTCACGCACACGAAGCCCACCAGCATCATCGCGACGTAGTCCGCCGGGCCGAACAGGAAGGCCACTTCGCCCAGCACCGGCGCCAGGAACGACAGCACCAGGATCGCGACCGTGCCGCCGATGAAGCTGGAGAAGCCGGCCGTGAACAGCGCCAGCCCCGTCTTGCCCTTGAGCGTCATCGCATAGCCGTCGATGCAGGCCACGATGCTGCTCGCATGCGGGATCTTCATCGTGATCGCGCTCACGCTGTCGCCGTACTGCGCGCCGTAGTAGATGCCGGCCAGCATGATGAGCGCGCCGGTGGTGGGAATCGAATACGTCAGCGGCAGCAGCAGGCTGATGGTGGCCAGCGGCCCCAGGCCCGGCAGCAGGCCAACCAGCGTGCCCACCGTGCAGCCGATGGCGCAGTACATCAGGTTGTTGAGCGTCAGGGCGTGCGAGAAACCGAACGCCAGGTTGTTCAGGACTTCCGTCATGGTCGTGGCCTCAGAAGAGCGGCAGGTTCAGGCCGAGCAGCTTCTGCAGCGCGAAGGCCATCGCGACCAGGCCGGCGGAGATCTTCAGGCTGCGCACCCACGAAGGGGCGCTGCCCGCGAAGGACGAGCAGAACACCATGAAGACGATGCCCACGACCATGTTCACGTACATCGAGATCAGCGCGAAGCCGCACAGGCTCGAGAGGATGATCGCGATGTTCTTGAAGTTCAGGTTCAGCGCCACCGGCGCCACCACGAACGAGCGGACCACCGTGGCCGCGCCGATCAGCAGCAGCAGGCCGCTCACCATGACGGGGAACAGGCCCGGCCCCGCCCGGCTGAGATCGCCGATCGGATACTGCAGCCCGGTCAGGCCGAAGGCCAATGCAATGGCCATGAGGAACAGACCTCTGGCCAAGTTTCTATTTTTCATTCACGCGCTCACGATGTGATGTGATTCGAATGCGCCCGCGACCCATGAAAACCGGTGCGGGCGTGTCTCCGTCCGGCAGGAGCCACCGGACGGATCGATGCTCTTTTTGGAAGCTGATCGGAATCTGACCGGGCTGCGAGGGGAACTACGTACCGGGCAGGGAGGCGCCGAACGCGGACGGGTCACAATGCCCGGGCCGCTCCCCGAAGGCATGCAGGACAACACAACAATGAAGACACCACGCCCCGTTCCCCGATGCGCGCTCCTTGCGGGCGCCCTCACCGCCATGCTGCTGACCGCCTGCGCGGCACCTCCGGCCCCCGGCGAGTGGACGCCACAGCCGCCCAACCCGAACGCGCCCTACCCGGCCGAATCGCGCACGAACGGCGAGCAGGGCACCGTGCTGCTGCGCGTGCGGACCACGCCCGACGGCCTGCCCGCGAGCGTGGAAGTGAAGCAGTCGAGCGGCCACGCGCGGCTCGACCGCTCGGCGCTGGAGACCGTGCGCAAGTGGCGCTTCAAGCCGACGCCGGACGACGGCACGGTGGTGTGGCGGGAAGTGCCGATCCGGTTCTTCATCACGTCGCCGCCGCAGCAGCCGACGATGAATTAGCGGTGGTAGGTAGGCCCTGGGCAGATGCCTTTTCAGCCTGCAATCGTCCATTCACACCGGCCGGCTCCGCATTTTTTAGGCCGACTTCGAAACAAGCAAGGGCTTCGGCCTTGATAGGACAATGTTCAACTTCACTCGACAGCCGCAAGCCAGCAACCCGAGAGGCTCATTGCTTCGCCTTGCAATCGCACCATGGTTGACAGCCGCGCTTCTATTGAGCGGATGTGCCATACCTCAGGTATCGCCTGAAGAGCGAGCAAAGAATGCACCCAGCTCGCTGCAGTTGGCGCCTGCGCAGGGCGTGGTCTCTGTGAAGATGACATCCAATCGAGCAGGGATCTCCACGTTCTTCGGTCAGTGGGCCAGACTCCAGGTCAAGAACCTGGAGACTTCGGAAAAGACATGGCTTTCGAATCGCTCCGAACTCATCGAGAACCACAGCTTGTTTCTAGGAGCACTGTCCCCGGGAACATATGAAATCCACGGCGTCGAGAGTTCATCGTCAGCCGTCATGACTCTCATAAGCAGCGCCGATGCCTCCAATACATTTCCTGCATTCGCAATCGCAGCTGGCCAGCTGACTGACCTCGGCACGATCACATACGTACGCAAGCACTATCCAGTGAACTCACGAGAGTTCCGTTGGGGCATCGCTCCTGACGCGCCTTTTGACAGGCAAACAATTCTTCGGCGCCTCAATCCGACACTGCGTGATCAATTGAGTTTGCGGCCGGTCTTGGCATGGAACGATGGTGATCGGCTTCGCGCTCGTCGCAAGGCCCATGACGAATCGCTGGGGTTGACCATGCGAGTGGCATCACCGCAGTTGCAACCCGATGGAAGCGTACTGTTTGGAGAGTCGTTCGGGCAAATTGCGGTGCGAAGCAAGCAAGGAGCCTGGACATTTCAGCAGACACCTACTTCACTGCCGATTCGATCTCTGCATGTGGGCCTTGGCGGCGAAATGTATGCGGGCTCCGACGATGGAATCTTGATGGTGCGCCGCACACCCACGGGCAGCTGGGAGTCGATCCCATTGCCGACAACGGACTCCTCTGTCATTCACATTGGGGCATTGCCAGGTAGCGCAGATGTACTGGTCGTTCTCCAAACGAGCGATCGATTCCTTGGCCTTTCTATCGGCGCCTCGGCAGACCGCCCTTTGAAGGAGCAGTTCTCCAAACCCCGTGCACTATTTGTGAATCCAATGTATGACGTGCGTGGATATGTTCTCGAAGCAGTTGGCCAAGTGCTTCTCGCCACGGGCGCGTTTCAGAGCAAGACAGAGATTCTGAAATACAGCAGCGCAGATCCGATCTGGAAGGATGTTTCGTCAGGCGACGAAAACACCCCCTCCAACTGGGCTTCTTTGAATGATGGAAGCATCGGTCGTTTTGGCGGCATTCCGTTGACGGGCATGTACTTCACAACGACCGACAACGATGGCAAGAGCTGGGAGAGACGAGGAGATCTGAACTGGGCAAACGGCGGTCTGCTATTTGTCTCGGAGAAAGTTGGGTATGTTGTTCGTACCGACTCCATTGCGGCTCTTGATCCGGAGTTGAATAGACAGTCCATCTGGAGAACCAACGATGCCGGTCGTACTTGGTCCCTGGCTGGTTCACCAAAGACTATCGGCGGCACCCTTATCGCGCTGGGTGGTACAGAGAAAATCGGCTATGCCGGCGCGAACGGCCGGTTCATGGTCTCACAGGATGGTGGCAAGACCTGGAACGCGGAACGAGTCCTGCCATAGTCCCTATCACCTGATTTGAAACCGCAAAACTGAAGCGTGCCAATGGCGCCGACTCAAGCAAGGAGCTTTGAATTGGAAGAAGCACAAACGGCGTACTTTCTCGATCGCTACTCCAAGATGACTGATGAGGAGCTCTCGTATCTCCTCGTCACCCGTGGCGACAGCCTCTCGGAGGAAGCAGGCAATGCGCTTCGCATCGTTCTGAGCGGACGCAACCCGAGTGGGATTCGCGACGAAATCCGAGCGACAGCGGCCGACGTTGGAGCCCAAGTGCAGCACGCCCACAAAGAGGCTGAAAAGAAGGCGGAGAGTGATCGGGCAACTCGCAAAGGTTTTCGTTTTGCATGCATCGGACTGTTCGTCATCGGCCTGTTGGTACTGATGTTCGGACCCACCGAAGGTGGCACCGCACTCTGTGTCGCCGCGTTCGCAATCTTCTTGTACATCGAGATTCACCGATTGATTCGACGCTTCCTCGCTGCGCTCTTCAATCCGGACTCCCGGTGAAGTTGATCGACTACAGCAATCAATCAGCGGCGCCGCTCGCATGGATGCGAATCAGATCCTCCTCGCGCTCCTGATCGCACTGGCCTTGGGTGCGTTCACTTGGGACAGGTACAACCACCGCAAGGCGCAGCAAATGAGCTCGTCGTGGAACTGCTTTCGATGCGGAACGGACCTTGGTCCCATGCAGTCCGTTCAAATCCGCGTTGCCGGTGGTCCAGGACCCGCCACGCTGGCCCGGGCATGTAAGAAGTGCGCGAGACGCGATGCGTGCATCTATTGGGCAGGCATAGGCCTGATCGGGACTCTGCTTGTCGCTACCGGAGTCTTCCTCGCACTGGCGTAAGACAGCCTTACATCGAATCCCTTCCGTGTCATGAGACGGAAGAGGCTACCGCGCTCTCAAGCCGCCACCGCCACCCCACCCCGCCGCATCCGACTCACCCGCCACAGCAGGAAGCTCGCGATGCTCACGTTCACCAGGTTCCATCCGATGCCGTTCAGAAAGGCCGCGTGGTAGCTGCCCGTCAGGTCGAACACCTTGCCTGACATCCAGCCGCCCAGCGCCATGCCGAACAGCGTGAACATCAGCACCGTGCCCACGCGTGCGCCGGCTTCCTTGGGCGGGAAGTGCTCGCGCACGATGATCGCGTACGAGGGCACGATGCCGCCCTGGAACAGGCCGAACAGCGCCGAGATCACATACAGCGGCACCAGCCCGTCGAAGGGCAGGAACAGCAGCAGCGCCACGCACTGCAGCACGCCGCCCAGCAGCAGCGTGCGCAGCCCGCCGATGCGGTCGCAGATGGCGCCCGACACCAGCCGGCTCACGATGCCGAAGCCCAGCATCAGCGACAGCATCATCGCGCCCTGCGCCGGGCCGTAGCCCAGGTCGCCGCAGTAGGCGACGATGTGCACCTGCGGCATCGCCATCGCCACGCAGCAAGCCACGCCCGCGATGCACAGCAGGCTCTGCGCCGCGCCCATGCTCAACCCGAAGGGGCGCGTCATGTCGCGCACCACGGTGCTGCCCGCCACCTGCGACACGGGTGCCACGTCGACCAGCGCGGGCGGCCGCGCGCGGAAGAACAGCGCGAGCAGCGCCATCGTCACGCCGCAGAAGATGCCCATGCCGATGTAGGTCTGGCGCCAACCCACCTGTTCGACGAAGTGCTGCGCGATGGGTGGCCACACGGCGCCCGCCAGGTAGTTGCCGCTGGCGCACACGGCCACCGCGATGCCGCGCCGCTTGACGAACCACAGCGAGGTGTCGGCCACCAGCGGCGCAAAGGCCACCGAACTGCCGAGCAGACCGACCAGCAGCGCCTGCGCGATGGTGAAGGACACGATGCCTTGCGACATGCCCGTGGCGATGTAGCCCGCGGCAAGAAAGACCGAGCCCATCAGGAGCGGCTTCATCACGCCGATGCGGTCGGCCAGCTTGCCCATGAGCACGCCGCCGAAGCCGAAGCCCAGCATCAGGAGCGTGTAGGGCATGGAGGCATCGGCGCGCGCGATGCCGAACTCGGCCTGCACGGCGGGCAACATCACCGACACCACGTACATGCCGCTGCTGCCGACCGTCATGATCAGCAGCGTGAGCGCCAGTCGCACCATGGCATAGCGCGAGTCGGGCTGATGGACGGGGGCTGTCTCTGTGGTCTTCATTCTTGTCTCCACGCCTGGAAGGGGCGGCGCATGCCGTGTGGCATTCTCGCGGAAGGCCGCGTTGCGCGCTGCGCGCGCCCTGCAGCCTGGGAGGACCGAACGCATGAATACCATCTACCGACAAGCCATTCCCGAAGACACGCCCGCGTGCCTCGATCTGCGAGGCAGGACACGAGAGAACGCCTTCTCGGTCGACGCACTGGAGGCGCTCGGCATCACCCTCGAAAGCTGGCAGGCCGGCATCGCCGACGGCTCCCTGCCCGGCTACGTCGCGCAGGTCGACGACGAGCTGGTTGGCTATTGCTTCGGCGCGCGCGACACCGGCGAGATCGCCGTGCTGGCACTGCTGCCCGCGCATGAAGGCCAGGGCATCGGCAAGGCGCTGCTCGCGCTGATGGTCGATGAGTTCAAAAGACTCGGCTTCCAGCGGCTCTTCCTCGGCTGCTCGCCCGACCCGGCAGTTCGTTCGCACGGGTTCTATCGACGCCTGGGCTGGAAACCCACGGGCGAATTCGATGCCGCGGGCGACGAGGTGCTGGAGTACCACCTTTGATGAAGCGCCTGCCTCGTCTGCTCCTCCTGGCAGCCCTGCTGTGGCTCGGCATCGGCCTGTCTTCGGCCCACGCGGCGCCGCCGAGTTACCAGTCGCTGTACAGCAACCCCGAGCGCGCGTTGCCGATGCAGCCTGCGTGGCAATTCCAGCCGGTGGATGCGCAAGCGGCACCGCCGTGGGAAGACATCTTCGCCTTCACCCTGGGCATGGCTCCCGAGCTGATGGCACGGTCGCGCTGGCTGAGCCTGAATTCCGGTCAAGACAGCGAGCGCCCGCCCGCGCTGTTCGACACGCTCGAGGGGCGCGCCCTTTTCCTCTCACCGGCGGCCCGCAGCTTCTGCGACGGCCGTTGGCAGGTCGTGTGGCTCGAACGGATCGCCATCAACACCGCACACCAACCCTTGCACAAGGTGTGGCTGGTCGAACGCAAGCCCGGGGGCAGGCTGCAAAGCACCACGGCCTACGGGCGCCTCGATGCGCAAGGCCGGTGGGCCGTGCCGCCCCTGAGCTGCGACGGCCAGGTCACATCGTCCGTCGAATCCTCCGCGGCCCTCTCGTACCTGATGCAGGGCGAATCCGCGCAGGCCCCACCCGACCTGCACGTGGACACGGTGCTCGGGCAACTCGGCTTGCGCGATGCGCAAGGACGGTGGCGCACACAGCCGACACCGCAACGCGATACCGCGACCGTGCAATGGATGCGCTACAGACGGCTGCTGCCTACGCCCGGCTCCACCGGCACGGGCCTGATCGACGCCCAAGGGCGCATGGTGATTCCATTCATCTTCGGCGAGTTGCCCGACGCGACAGCCCAGCGCCGCATCCGCCTGTGCACCGCCACCGGGCCGGCGATCCTCACCACGCGCGCGCCGGTCGAGTGCCGCTGGCAACGGCTGCGCGGCGGCCCTGCCGGCGTTGCGCTGCGCCCGGTCAAGAAAACGGACACCGGCCGATGGGGCTACCAGGACGCACAAGGCAACTGGGCGATCGCGCCGCAATTCGAGGCCGCGCGCCCGTTCCGTCATGGCTACGCCGTGGTCACGGGCCTGTTCCCGCAGGACTGGCGCCCACCCGGCTGGCAGGACAGCCAGCCGATCATCCGCAAACTCCAGCGCGTGGGTCGGTATTGGGTGGCCGAAGCCGTGGTGCGCAACGCCTCCACCGGCGGACAGTGGGCGCCGCGCTTCGGCCTGCTGAACGACGCGGGGCAATGGCTTGCCCCCGTGCCCGACCCCGCGCTGCAGGTCACCGTGCTGGTTCCCCCCGGAGGCCGCACCAGCCACTACGCCGGAATGCTGGCCAGCCACCTGCCCAACCTGCTGGGACGCAGCGTGCAGGTCGATCATGTGTCGAAGGCGACCGAGGCCGACTACCGCCGGCTGATGACACAAGGCGGTGACACGAAGGTGCTGCTCGCCGCACTGCGGCTGCCACGCGGCGGGATCGAGGGCGTGCACCAACCGGCGCCGATCGATGCGCTGATGCATGCCCTTCGCCCCGTCACCCTGTGGACGTCGGAGCCGCTGGTGCTGGCCATCGACAGCACCAAGGCCGACACACTGGGCATTCACAGCACCGACGACCTGCTCGCCTACGCGCGGGCGCACCCCGGCAGCCTGCGCATCGGCACGGGCGACGACGGCTGGACCGGGCACCTGGCCTTCGGCCAGTTCCGCGCACTGAGCGGCGTCGATGTGCAGCGCGTGGTCTTCCAGGGCATGTACCCGGACTCGGACGTCATCACCAAGGCGCATGCGGCAGACCTGCTGTTCGCGCCCGTGAACGGCGTGGCGGTCGCCGTGCGGCGCGGCCAGTTGCGTGTACTGGGTACCACGGCCGATGCAGCGCATCCGCAAAGCTTCGAGGGCGCGACATGGCCGACGCTGGCGTCCAGCGCGCCGCTGGACGGCTACACGGCGTACGACCGCTTCAGCCTCTGGGCGCCGGCGAATTCGGATGCCGCATCCAATCGCACCTTGCAGGAAGCGGTGGACCAGGTGCTGGCCAGGCCCGAAGTGCAAAAGCAACTGCAGGAGATGCAGGTCGTCGGCGGAGGCGGCTCACCGGAAGCGCTGCTGGCCCTCGAACACGAAGAGCGCGAACGCTGGGCACGCGCACTCTCGGCACCGGCCGCAACGCCGCCGGCGCGTTGAGGAGCGGGCTGCCGGTCAGCCCACGGACAACGCGGACACCACGACGCTCACCGAAGCCTTGGGCACCGGAATGCCGGGCTTGCGCTTGCCGTCGCAGGCCGCTGTCAGCAGGCCGAGACAGACCAGAAGAACAAGGGCTGTGCTTCGCATGCGAAGCAGGCTAAACCTGCGAGGTTGCGCGTCAAGTCGGACGACAGCGGCAGCCGTCGTCGGTGAAGCGAGCGTTTCTTCGCTTCAGAGGCCTGCAGCCGGACGCTCGCCGGCCTGCAGGCGGCGCTCGATGTCTTCCAGCACGTTCGGCAGGTCGGCCACGCTGTCGATCACGTAGTGCGCGCCAGCGGCTTCCAGCTCGGCGGTGGCGCGGGCGCGGCGTGCCTGCTGCCCGTCGGCGTCGAGCGCCTGCCACTCGGCCAGCGTGAGGCCGTTGACATTGCCGCTGACCGACACGCCGACCGCCCAGGTGCCCGCGTTAAGGCCTTCCTGCAGGCCCACGCCGGTGTCGTCGACCTTGACGACGGTGTGCGGCGGCCACACGCCGAGGTCGGCGAAGCAGCGGTACATCATGAGCGGCGACGGGCGCCCGGCCGCGAGGTCGCCGGCGCACACGAGGTTGTCGGGTTCGTAGCCGCCGGCCGCGGCGAGCGGCGTGACGACGTCCATGATCGGCCGGTTGTAGCCGGTGGTGGAGCCGATCTTCAGCCCGCGTTCGCGCGCCGCGTTGACGGCCTCGAGGGCGCCCGGAATGAAGTCGGTGTGGTCGCGCACGCTGGCCGCGTTCATCGGCGTGAACACCTCGTAGAGGCGATCGACGTCGGCGTCGCTGAAGGCATGGCCGTGCCTTGCCTCCCACTGCGCCGCGATGCGCGGCTGCGTGCCCAGCGCCTTGATGTGGTCCCACTTGGCCATGCCCATTGGGGCACGTGCCTCGTCGATGGTGATGTCGATGCCGAACTGTTCGAACAGCTTCACGAAGGCGCCCATCGGGGCGCAGGAGCCGAAGTCGAGGATGGTGCCGGCCCAGTCGAAGACGACGGCCTGCAGCTTGGAATGGTGATGCGCGTTCATGGCGACGGAAGAAAGAAGGTGAAGAAGGTCGCGGTGCTCACCACGCGTCGAACACGTCCGCGGCAATGCCGAAGCCCGTGCTGGCGCCGCTGCCGCTGGTGACCAGCACCACGCGCGTCGCGTCGTCGGGTGCGTCGATCACGCAGGGCGTGGTCTTCGACGACGGGTATACGCCGGTCCAGCGTTCGGTGACCTGCGCGCTTTCGAGGTTGAGCGTGCTGCGCAGGTGGCGCAGGATGAGCTGGTCGACGGCCTCGCTGGCGAAGGGTTCGGGCGCGTCGCCGTAGTGGTGCGAATCGCCCACCACCAGCGAGCCGTCGGCGCTTTGCACCACGATGAGGTGGATGCCGTGATCGAGCGAGGCACGCTCTTCCTGCATCAGCCGCTCGCGCAGCGCCACCGCCTCGGGCAGGCCGCTGTAGCCCTCGTAGCGCACCAGGCTCAGGTCGGTCATCACCGCGCCCGGCAGAAGAAAGCCTGCTTCGGGCTGCACGCGCAGCATCTGCAGGCGGCACAGCGTGAGGTCGTGCGTAGCGATGCGTCCCGCAAAGAGGCCGTGCAGCTCGGTGTTGGTGCAGACCACCACGCGCTCGCCGCGCAGGGTGCCGCGCGAGGTGCGCACGCGCGGGGTTTCCACCTCGTGCACGGTTTCGCCGAAGCGGAACACGACGCCATGCACCTCGGCCAGCCAGCGTGCGAGCAGGCCGACGGCCGTACGCGATTCGACGCGCAGCTCGTGCGGACTGAACAGCACCGAGCGCGCCTGCGCGAGGTTGAGCCCGGGCGCCCGGTCCTGCGCGTCGGCGGCGTCGATGAGCGCGCAGTCCTGCGCCATCGGCGTGCGCAGGAAGGCTTCGAGCACGGCATGCGCCTCGGGGCGCCAGGCCGCGAGCCAGAGGTGGCGGTGCACGATGTCGATGCCGGCCTGCGGTGCAATGGCCTGCCACACGTCGCGCGAGTGCATCGCGCGGCGCCACATGTCGCCCGGCGCCTGGCCGGTGACGGTGATGAAGCCGAAGTTGCGGATCGACGCGCCGAGGCAGGCCGCATCGCGCTCGACCACGCACACGCGCAGGCCACGCTGCGCGGCGGTGTAGGCATGGGCCAGGCCGACGATGCCGGCACCGACCACGATCACATCGAAGTTGTCCACGGACATGCTGGGGCTCACTATCGCTGTCTCCAGGCCTGCGTTCGCTTCAATGCCCAGTGCCCGGCCAGCGCGAACAGTCCGCGGCCGACGGCGGCCGTGAGCATGATGAGCGAGGCCATGGCGGCGGCGGGTGCCACGTCGCCGGCGTCGTCCATGTTGAGCACGGCGATGGCCGCCAGCGTGGTCTGCGGCGAGTAGAGGAACACGACGGCCGACACGGTGGTCATCGCGTTGACGAAGAAGTAGCCGGCCACGTTGAGCACCGTGGGCAGCGCCACCGGCAGGTGCACGCGCCACAGCGTGTGCCAGAACGGCACGCCCATCGACTCCGACACCAGCTCGTACTCGCGGTCCAGCTGGCGCAGCGCCGTGAGCGAGGTGAGGTGCGCCACCGAGAAGAAGTGCGCCACGGTACAGATCACCAGGATCGCCATGCTGCCGTACAGGCCGTGCAGCGGGTTCGAGCCCGAGTTGAAGAAGAAGATGTAGCCCACGCCGAGCACCAGCCCCGGCACCGCGAGCGGCAGGTTGGCCAGCAGGTTCAGCAGCTCGCGCAGCAGGCCGAAGTGGCGCGGCTTCTCCACGAAGTAGGCCGACACGAAGGTGGCGAGCGCGCCCGCCACGGCCGCGCACAGCGCCAGCCGCAGCGAGTTGCCGTAGCTGCCCCAGCCGCCGCCGTCCATGTTGCTGAAGTCGTAGTTCTTCAGCGACGGTGCGAGCTTGTAGGGCCAGTAGCTGGCCAGCGATGCGAACACGGCCATGCCGATCATCACGACGATGGCGATGGCGGTGAGCGTGCAGAACACGAGCAGCGCACGGTCGCGCGACTTCACGGGTTCAGGCTGGTAGGGCGTGGCACGCGCCGACAGCGCCGCGGCCTGCTTGCGACGCACGCGCCGCTCGACGAGGAAGGACAGCACCGCCGGAATCAGCAGCACGAGGCCGACCACGGCGCCCATCTGGAAGTTCTGCTGCCCGACCACCTGCTTGTAGATGTCGGTCGCGAGCACGCCGGTCTGGCCGCCCACGACCTTGGGCACGCCGAAGTCGGTGATGACGAGCACGAACACGACCATCGCGGCCACGATGAGGCCGTAGCGCGACGAGGGCAGCGTGACGGTGCGGAAGATGCGCCAGCGCGAAGCGCCCAGCGTCTGCGCGGCCTCGTACAGGCGCCCGTCGGACGTGGCCATGGCGGTGGTGAGGATCAGCAGCGCATGCGGCAGCGTCCAGAACACCGAGCCGAGCACGATGCCCAGCGGGCCGTAGATCGACAGGTCACCCAGCAGCCCCTTGAACAGGCCCTGGTTGCCGAACAGGTAGATCAGGCTGATGGCCGGCAGCAGCGAGGGCGCGAGCAGCGGCATGAGCGCCACGGCGCGCAGCAGCCCCTTGGCCGGCATGCACGAGAGCGTGAGGCCGTAGGCATACACGTAGGCGATGGCGGTGCACAGCACGGCGCTGACGACGGCGAGCGCGACGCTGTTGAACGCCGACTGCACCAGCGCCGGACTCTCGAGGTAGCGCGCGAAGTTGCTCAGGCCGACGAACGCGCCGGCGCGGTCATAGAAGCTCTGGCCGACCAGCGCGCCCACGGGGAGCGCGACGATCACGACCAGCAGCGCCACGACCAGCAGCACGGCGGCGCCGGTGAGCCAGCGTTCGCGGTCGAAATGGCCGGCACGCGGCATCGCCACCGGCCGCACGGCGATGGCGTCGGGAGAACTGCTCATGCTCAATGCGTCAGAACGGACAGCGCGTGCAGCGGCAGCTGGATGTGCACCATGCTGCTGGGCACCAGCGGCTCTTCGCCACCGATGCGCGCGTCGGCGGGCAGCTCGGCCTCGATCTCGATGCCCAGCGGCTCGCAGGCCAGGCGGGCCGAGGTGCGGTTGCCGAAGAACTCGGTGTCGAGCAGGCGCGCCGCGAAGCTGTTGGCGCCGAGTTCGGCACCGAAGCGCTTGACCACCACATGCTCCGGGCGGATGCCGACCGTGGCCTGCGTGCCCGCGCTCAGGGCGGCCGGTTGGCAGAACAGTTCGGCGTCGCGCACGCGCACCTTGCCGTCGGCCAGCACGGTGGCGGGCAGCATGTTCATGCGGCCCACGAAGCCCGCGACGAAGCGGGTGCGCGGCTGGCGGTACAGCTCGTCGGGCGTGCCGGCCTGCTCGATGCGGCCGTTGTGCATCAGCACCACGCGGTCGGCCATCGAGAGCGCTTCTTCCTGGTCGTGCGTGACCATGATGGTCACGATGCCCAGGCGCTTTTGCAGCGCGCGGATCTCGCTGCGCAGCGTGGCACGCACCTGCGCGTCGAGCGCGGAGAGCGGCTCGTCGAGCAGCAGCAGGCGCGGGTTGGGCGCCAGGGCGCGCGCCAGCGCGATGCGCTGCTGCTGGCCGCCCGACAGCTGCACGGGATACTTGTCAGCATGCGCCGCGAGGCCGACGAGGTCGAGCATTTCGCGCGAACGCTTGGCCATCTCACGGGCCAGCGCGCCCGTGGGGTGCAGGCCGTAGGCGATGTTCTGCGCCGCCGTGAGGTTGGGGAACAGCGCATACGACTGGAACACCACGCCGAAGCCGCGCGCCGCGGGCGGCAGGCCCGCGATGTCCTGGCCGCCGAGCAGGATCTGCCCGCTGTCAGCGCGTTCGATGCCGCACACGATGCGCAGCAGCGTGGTCTTGCCGCAGCCCGAAGGGCCGAGCAGGCAGACGAACTCGCCGGGCTCGATGTCCAGGTCGATGCCGTCGAGCACGCGCGTGGCGCCAAAGGACTTGCCGATGCCGCGAAGAGAAAGAAAGCTGGTCATGTGCGGCTACCCGAAACCCCGGTCACATGGGTTTCTTTTCGGCCTTGGCGTCGTAGCGCTTGGACCATTCCGTCAGGATGCGGTCGCGGTTCGCGGCAGCCCAGTTGAAGTCGTTCTTGGCCAGCAGCTTCTCGACATCGCCCGGCACGAACTCGAGCTTTTCCTGGATGCCCGGCAGCGCGAGCACCGCGAAGTTCTTCGCGTACAGCTCGTTGGCCTGCTTCGTCACAGCCCAGTCGGCCAAGGCCTTGGCGGCGTCCTGCTTCTTGCTGGTCTTGATGATGCCGGTGGCTTCCATGTCCCAGCCCAGGCCTTCCTTGGGCAGCACGATGTCGATGGGCGCGCCCTCGCGCTTGGTCTTGTTGGCGCGGTATTCGAACGACATTCCCAGCGCGAACTCGCCGGCGCCGGCCTGGCGGCAGGGCTTGCTGCCCGACAGGCTGTAGACGCCAATGTTCTGGTGCAGCGCGTCCATGTACTTCCACGCCTTGTCTTCACCCATCATCTGGATCCAGCCCGACACCATCAGGTAGCCGGTGCCCGAGGCGGCCGGGTTGGGCATGGTGATCTGGCCCTTGTAGACCGGGTTGGTCAGGTCGGCCCAGCTGGTGGGCTTGGGCAGGTTCTTCTTCGTGGCTTCGGCGGTGTTGAAGCAGATGGCCGACGACCACACGTCCATGCCGACCCACTTGGGCGGATTGGCCGTGTCGCGCATGGTGGGCTTGATGGCGTCCAGGCCCTTGGGGGCGTAGGGCTGGAGCATGCCTTCCTTGTCCAGCAGCATCAGCGAGGTGGCGGCTAGGCCCCACACCACGTCGGCCTGCGGGTTGGCCTTTTCGGCCAGCAGCTTGGCGGTGACGATGCCGGTGGAGTCGCGCACGAACTTCAGTTCGATGGCCGGGTTCTCCTTTTCGAAGGCGGCCTTGTAGGCCTGCACCTGGTCGGCTTCGAGCGCGGTGTAGACCAGCAACTCGGTGCGGCCCTGGGCCGATGCGGCGAAGGCCAGCGAGAACAGGGCAGCGGGCACGGCGGCCCAACGGAGATGACGACGCAGCATGGGAAATCCCTCGGTGTGAGAACTGGCGATGTACGCAAAAAGAAAACACGGCCTGGGCCGTGAACGCAGCGATGCTCGCAGCGCTATGTGACAAAGGTTTGTCACACGGCCACACCCGCCCCACGGCGTTTGCAATTTCGTCACACGGCTGTCATCGCGCGGCACGAGCCTGTGGAGGCTGTCGCACCGGTTCCTTTTGCAATTCCATGACACTCGACCTCGCCGAGATCGCTCGCCTGTTCGCCGAACGGGGCGCGCTGGCCTATGCGGGCGAGCCGGTGTCGCAGCTCGAACACGCGTTGCAATGCGCCTGGCTGGCCGAACAGGCCGGGGCCGGCGACACGCTCGTGACAGCTGCATTGCTGCACGACCTGGGGCACCTGCTGATCGCCGAGCACCAGACGCTCTCGGCTTCGCCCACCGAACTGGGCATTGACGATCGCCACCAGTACATCGCGCTGCCGCTGCTGCGCGGCGCCTTCGACGTGGCGGTGCGCGAGCCGATCCGCCTGCACGTGGACGCCAAGCGCTACCTGTGCGCGACGCGGCCGGCGTACTTCTCGAAGCTCTCGCCCGATTCGGTACGCAGCCTGGCACTGCAGGGCGGCGTGATGGACGACGAAGCGGCGCAGCGCTTTGCCGGCCTGCCGTGGTCGGGCGACGCGGTGCGGCTGCGGTTGTGGGACGAAGAGGCCAAGGCGGAGGGGCTGAAGACGCCGCCGCTCGCGCATTTCCTGGCGACGGCTGCGCGCGTGATGCTGCGCTGAGGGCCCAAGGGGGGCAAGTAGCACGACAGGTGGCGGGGCCTGCTTTCAGCCCCGTTTAAGAAACATTTGTCTACTATGGATTCCTCACGAGGTCCGGCGCATCCGCGCCTGCGAGGAAATCCGCATGTCATCCAAACCCACCGTTGCGGCGCGAGCCGGCGCGTTCGTCCAGGTCCTGCGCCGTGTGCTGCGGCTCGCGGCCCCCTACTTCAGCTCGGAAGAAAAATGGCGGGCCCGCCTCATGTTCGCGGGCATCGTCGCGCTGAACCTGGCGTATGTGTATGCGCTGGTGCTCTTCAACCAGTGGTACGGGCGCTTCTATGACGGGCTGCAGAACAAGGACGCGGTGGTCTTCTGGCGCGAGATCCGCGTGTTCGCCTGGCTGGCCTTCTTCAACATCGCGATCCAGGTGGCCAAGTTCTATGTGACGCAACTGCTGCAACTGCGCTGGCGTTCCTGGATGACCCGCCACTACCTGGGCCGCTGGATGGCCGATCGGACCTTCTATCACCTGGAGCTGGCGCGCTACGCGCACGCCGACGGCGCCACGCCCGACAACCCCGACCAGCGCATCCAGGAGGACATGCAGATGTTCACCAACGCCACGATGACGCTGTCGATGGAAATCCTGAACGCGGTGGTCACGCTGCTGAGCTTCATCGGCATCCTGTGGGGCCTGTCGGGCACCTTCGATCTGTCGCTGGGCGGCAGCACCTACCAAGTCGCCGGCTCGATGGTGTGGCTGGCGCTGGTCTACTGCGTGGTCGGCACGGTCATCACGCACTACATCGGCCGGCCGCTGATCGGCCTGAACTTCCGCCAGCAGCGCTTCGAGGCCGACTTCCGCCACCACCTGGTGCGCGTGCGCGAGTACAGCGAAGCCATCGCGCTGGACCGCGGCGAGACCGTGGAGCGCGGCCAGCTCGACACGCGCTTCAGCACGGTGCTGCGCAACTACCTGCAGCTGATCAAGCAGCAGAAGAACCTTGTCACCTTCACCGCGATGTTCGGGCAGGCGTCGGTGATCTTTCCGTTCCTCGTGTCGGCGCCGCGCTTCTTCAGCGGCGCCATCCAGCTGGGCGCGCTGATCCAGATCTCGTCGGCCTTCGACAAGGTGCAGGAGTCGCTGAGCTGGTTCGTCGCCAACTACGACCGCGTGGCCGTCTGGCGCGCCACCACCGACCGCCTGATCAGCTTCGACGACGCGATGCGCGCCCATGCCGAGCGCACGCGCGAAGACGCGCTGCGGCGCGAGGACAACGCCGCCGCGCTCCGCACCACAGACCTCACGGTCGCGCTGCCCGACGGCACGCCCTTGCTGGCCGGCGCCGCGCTGGCGGTGCATCCCGGCGACAGCGTGCTGCTGCAAGGCCCTTCGGGCAGCGGCAAGTCGACGCTGTTTCGCACCTTCGCGGGCATCTGGCCGTTCGCGAGCGGCAAGGTGCAGGCACCGACCGATGCGGTCTTCATGCCGCAGCGCCCCTACCTGCCCGACGGCAAGCTGCGCGAGGCGCTCGCCTACCCGCACCCGGCCGCGGGCTTCAGCGACGAACAGCTGCGCCAGGCCCTGACCGATGCGCTCCTGCCCGACCTGGTGGGCCGGCTCGACGACAGCGATGCCTGGAGCCAGAAGCTCTCGGGCGGCGAACAGCAGCGGCTGGCCATCGCACGCGTGCTGCTGAAGAAGCCGGCTTGGCTGTTCGCCGACGAGGTCACCAGCGCGCTCGACGCCAAGGCCGAAGGCGTGCTCTACCAGCGGCTCGCCGACACGGTCCGTGCGGGCGGCGGCGCGATGGTGTCGATTGCACATCGCCCATCCGTGGGCGATTTCCACGGCCAGCGGTGGACGCTGGTGCCGCAGGAAGAAAGCGCGAGGGAAGGCGCGAGCGGTGGCGCCCGCTACCGGATCGATGCCGGTGCGGCTCAGCCCGCAGCGGCCTGACCTGAATAACGCGCCCAGCCCTTCTTGCGCAGGTCGCAGGCCGGGCATTCGCCGCAGCCGTAGCCCCAGGCCTGGCGGTGTTCGCGGTCGCCGAGGTAGCAGGTGTGGGTTTCTTCCACGATCAGGTCGACCAGGGGCTGACCGCCCAGCCGGTGCGCCAGTGCCCAGGTCTCGGCCTTGTCGATCCACATGAGCGGCGTCTCGATCACGAGGCGGCGCTCCAGGCCGAGCGATAGCGCCAGTTGCATGGCCTTCATGGTGTCGTCGCGGCAGTCGGGATAGCCCGAGAAGTCGGTCTCGCACACGCCGGTGACGATCACCTGCAGCCCGCGCCGGTAGGCCAGCGCGCCCGCGAGCGTGAGGAACAGCAGGTTGCGCCCCGGCACGAAGGTGTTGGGCAGGCCGTCGGCCTGCATGGCGAAGGCGACTTCCTCGGTGAGCGAAGAGCCGCCAAGCTGCGCCAGCGCGGCCAGCGTGAGCACGTGGTCTTCGCCCAGGCGCGGCGCCCACTCGGGAAAGCGCTCACGCATCTTCGCGAGCACGGTGCCGCGCACGTCGAGTTCGACGCGGTGGCGCTGGCCGTAGTCGAAACCCAGGGTTTCGACACGCTGGTACTTGGACAGGGCCTCGGCCAGGCAGGTGGCCGAGTCCTGGCCGCCGGAAAACAGAACGAGGGCGGTGGTGTGCAGGGGCATGTCCGTCAACGGCGGGGCCGCCGGAGTCCAAATGGGCGATTTTCGCAGCCGATCGGCCCGGCGTCGCAGCGATGCCACGCATGACCGTCAGGTGCCTTTTCGCATGAGGCGCACTTGAGAGCGGACGGCCGGCGCAGGAACGTGACACGCCGAAGACAACCGATCCAGAAACACGGACTGAACTTTCGCGTACGGCCCGCATCGTCACGGCCAAGTCACCTGACATCCCTAGATTGCACTCCCTGAGTCGATGCGCAGCACGCGCGTCGAACGTCAAGACCTTCGAGGGAGTCCGTTGCATGAATCACCGCTTGATCGCCCCGGCGCTGCTGGGCGCTTCACTGATGCTGTCCGCCTGCGGCGGCAGCAACAACGGCAGCCAGACGCTGCCGATCATTCCACCCCTCACCACGCCGCCGGCCGCGCAGGCACAGAAGAACATCCTCTTCTTCCTGGGTGACGGCATGGGCATCACCACGCTGACCGCCGCGCGCATCTACAAGGTCGGCGAGGACGGCGACCTCACGATCGACACGCTGCCCGAGACGGCCTTCGTCCACACCTACTCGAACGACGCGCAGGTGACCGACAGCGCCCCCTCGATGTCGGCCTACATGACCGGCGTGAAGATGAACAACGAGGTCATCTCGATGAGCCCGGACACCAAGGCCACCGACGCCGCGGGCAAGGCCTACCACCTCAACTTCGACAGCACCTGCCCCTCGGGCAACGGCCAGGCCGTGGAAACGCTGCTGGAGCAGAGCAAGGCCAAGGGCTACGCCACCGGCGTGGTGACCACCACGCGCATCACGCACGCCACGCCCGCCGCCACGTACTCGCACGTGTGCCACCGCGACGCCGAGAACACCATCGCCGCGGCGCTGGTGCCGGGCGGCGCTGGCTACAACGCCAAGCTGGGAGACGGCATCGACGTGTTCTTCGGCGGCGGCACGGACTACTTCAACACCAAGGAAGACGGCGGCAAGCGCACCGACAAGCGCAACCTGATCGCCGAGCTGAAGACCGCCAAGTACAGCTACGCTGCCAACAAGAGCGAGTTCGACAAGCTGCCCACCGACGGCAGCACCAAGATCGCCGGCCTCTTCACCAAGAGCCACATGGCCTACGACCTGGACCGCAAGCCGACCGAGGAGCCGAGCCTGGCCGAAATGACCGGCAAGGCCATCGACGCACTGGCTGCGCGCAAGAAGGGCTTCTTCCTGATGGTGGAAGGCGGTCGCATCGACCATGCGCTGCACGCCACCAACGCGCGCCGCGCGTTGCAGGACACCGGAGCCTTCGACGATGCCATCAAGCTGGCGCTGGAGAAGATGAAGGCCATCGACCCGGGCCTGAAGAACACGCTGGTGGTGGTCACCGCCGACCATGACCACACGCTGCAACTCAACGGCTATGCCGCGCGCACCGGCAAGACCGAGGCCGGCAAGCCGGGCGTGCTCGGCCTGGTGAAGGACTACGTCGACACCAGCAAGACCAGCAAGGACGTGAACGGCAAGCCGTACACCATCATCGGATTCGGCAACGGTCCGAAACGCAGCGCGCGCACCGCGCTAGACGCAGCGATCAACGAGTCGGACCTGGAACTGCCCGGCTACCAGCAGGAAGCCGTGGTGCCGATGGACCCGGCCAGCGACTCCGAAACCCACGGCGGTGCCGACGTGTTCCTCGGCGCGCAAGGCCTGGGCGCCGACAACTTCTCGGGCGTGATCACCAACACCGACGTGTTCGGACTGATCAAGAAGGCGGTCGGCCTGTGAGGGGCGGCAACCACGCACGGACGAACACAACCATGCACACGACCATGAACCGCACCATTCGCACCATTCGTGCCTCCCGCCTGGCCGCAGCGCTCGTCTGCGCCGCCGCCGGCACCCTCGCCACGGGCGCAAACGCCGCCGGCGAAGCCAAGAACGTCATCTTCTTCCTCGGCGACGGCATGGGCCCCGTCACCGTCACCGCCGCGCGCATCTACAAGGGCGAGAAGCAACTGGCCGCCAAGCCCGGCTCGCTGGTGAGCCCCGAGCGCGCGAATCTCACCATGCAGTCGCTGCCGTATGCGGCGCGCGTGAAGACCTTCTCGCTCGACGGCCAGACCACCGACAGCGCCCCGTCGATGGCCGCCTACATGACCGGCGTGAAGATGCGCAACGAGGTGATCTCGATGTCCAGCGACACCGTCGCCGTCGACAGCACCGGCACGCAGTACATCAACGGCGAGAACACCACCTGCCCGCCGACCAACGGCAAGGCCGCCGAGACGCTGCTCGAACTCGCCAAGGCCAAGGGCCGCGCGGTGGGTGCCGTGTCGACCACGCGCGTCGGCCACGCCACGCCGGCCACCACCTACGCGCACATCTGCAACCGCAACGGCTACAACACCATCGCCGAGCAGAGCGTGCCGGGCCATGCCAACTACAACCCGAAGCTGCTCGACGGTGTCGACGTGCTCATGGGCGGCGGCCAGCGCAACTACCTGCCGACCACGGTCCTGGCGGGCAGCAAGCGCACCGACGGCGTCAACCTCGTGGCCGCGATGCAGGCCAAGGGCTACACCTATGTCGACACCGGCACCAAGCTGCGCGCCCTCGATGCTGGCGCCACGGGCAAGCTGCTGGGCCTGTTCACGCCGAGCGAGATGGCCTACGAGCTGGACCGCGTGAAACAGAACCTCGACCAGCCCAGCCTGTCGGAGATGACCGAGAAGGCCCTGGGCGTGCTCAGCAAGAACGACAAGGGCTTCTTCCTGATGGTGGAGGGCGGGCGCATCGACCACGCGCTGCACGGCACCAACGCCAAGCGCGCGCTGGAAGACACGCTGGCCTTCGACACGGCCATCCAGACCGCGCTCGACTACATGAACAAGAAGGACCCGGGCCTGAAGAACACGCTGGTGGTGGTCACGGCCGACCACGACCACGCGATCGCCTTCAACGGCTATCCGAAGATCGGCAACCCGATCCTGGGCAAGGTCAACGGCTACGCCGACGGCAAACCGTCGAAGGCGGCGGACGGCAAGCCCTACACCACGCTGGTGTTCGGCAACGGCGGCCGGCCCAACGCAACGGCCTCCAGCCAGGTCAACCCGGAAGACGGCAACAAGCCGTGGATCGCGCCGGCACGCAGCGACGTGCGCGACGACCAGACCACCATGGACACCACCGACGACAACTTCCTGCAGGAAGTCGGCATCAACCTGGGCTCGCCGGGTTCGGAAACCCACGGCGGCGGCGACGTGATGCTGTTCGCGGGCGGCGCGGGCGCGAAGATCTTCAAGGGCACCGTGGAGAACATCAAGGTGTTCAACAAGGTCAAGGAAGCGGCTGGACTGTGAGCACTGCCATGACGCTCAAGACGTTGCTGACGGTTGCGGCTCTTGCTGCCCTGCCGCTGGCGGCCAGCGCGGCAGGCGATACCGCCGCGCCCGACCAGAACCTGCGCATCACGCACCACGTGATGTCGATCGGCAAGGACGGCGTGCAGCGCGAAAGCCGCTACGCCGACCGCATGTTCCGCCGCGCGGGCACGGTGTGGATCGAGCGCGAGCTGCCGGCCGCGCTGCGTGCCGACCATGACCACGAAGCCGGCGAAGGCAAGGTGCACATCGGCCACGCGCACGCCGACAACACGGCCGCGCCGCTGTGGCTGCGCCGCGATGCGGCCGGCAAGGTGCAGGTGAACATGGTGCTGCGCCAGCAGCGCAAGGTGATCGAGGTGGACGTGGCCAACTACGGCAACGTCGGCTACAGCGGCTCGTGGGCCAACGCCTACTGGCTCATCGATCCCGCCAGCCTGCCGCGCATGAAGGCGCTCGGCGCGGCGCGCGGCGGCGTGCAGCGCTACGAGCTGCCGCAAGGCGAACGCACGCTGCGCGTCGACTGGGACGTGGCGGGCCGCTATGCCCGCAAGATCGAGCAGCGCGATGCGCACGGCACCTCGCTCAACGTGATGACGGCCTCGGCCATCGCCGCGCCGAAGGCGCTGCCGTGGCAGCAGGTCGAGAGCTACGCGCGAGGCGACTACTCAGACCTGCTCGACTGACCGGATTCCGTCAGAGGAAGCGCTCGAGCAGCTTGCGCGAAGCGCGGTCGAGCGCCTTCGCATCGGGGATGCGGAACTGCACGCCATGCGCGCTCGCGATGAGCAGTGCGCCGCCTTCGAGCCGGCGGATGTCTTCCTCGGCCTTGAGCACGAAGCTGGTGTCGCCGCGGTCGGTGCTCACGGTCCAGGTGCTGGGCACGCCGAAGCTGGACACGCCGTGCAGCTTCAGCAGCGTCGGCGCAAAGTCGCGCACCGCGAGTTCTTCGGTCAGCAGTGCCTGCACGGGCGCGGGCAGCTGGTCGACGCGGTCGACCCACACGAGTTCGCGGCCTTCGCTGCCGACGAGCGACACGCCCTCGTTGGGCGCGCTCAGCGGAAAGGCGCGCACGGGCGTGACGCCGACATGGTGTTCGCCCTCGGCATCGGTCAGCACGAGGCGACCGAAGGTGTCGCGCGACAGCTGGAAGTCGGGGCTGGTGGTGCTCGTCGTCATCATGCGTCTCCCGCCGGATGGGCCGCATGGCTCACGGCCAGCGGCGCCTGCGCGCTGGCGCGCTCGTCGGCCGCGCCCTCGCTCACATCGTCTTCGTCGCCCTGGCGCAGCTGCGCCTGGTACAGGCGCCAGTAGGCGCCCTGTTTGGCCATGAGCGCGTCGTGCGGGCCGACCTCGACCACCTCGCCGCGGTCCATGACCACGAGCCGGTCGGCCTTGCGCAGCGTCGACAGGCGGTGCGCGATGGCGATGGTGGTGCGGCCCTGCACGAGGTTGTCGAGCGCCTTCTGGATTTCCTTCTCGGTCTCGGTGTCCACGGCCGAGGTGGCCTCGTCGAGGATCAGGATGCGCGGGTCGATCAGCAGCGCCCGCGCGATGCTGATGCGCTGGCGCTCGCCGCCCGACAGGCCCTGTCCACGCTCGCCGACCAGCGAGTCGTAGCCGTGCGGCAGGCGCAGGATGAAGTCGTGCGCGTGGGCCGCGCGGGCCGCGGCCACCACCTCTTCGCGCGTGGCGTCGGGCTTGCCGTAGGCGATGTTCTGCGCGATGGTGCCGAAGAACAGGAAGGGCTCCTGCAGCACCAGCCCCACGTGGCGGCGGTAGTCGGCCACGGCGAAGCGGCGGATGTCGGTGCCGTCGACCTTGATGGCGCCGTCGGTCACGTCGTAGAAGCGGCAGATCAGGTTGACCAGCGTGCTCTTGCCCGAGCCGCTGTGGCCCACGAGGCCGATCATCTCGCCGGGCTCGATGCGCAGGTCGAGGTCGTGGATCACCGCGCGCGAGCCGTAGCGAAAGCCCAGCCCGCTCATCTCGATGCGGCCCTGCACGCGCTCCACCTTCACGGGGTTGGCGGGCTCGGGCACGTTGCTCACGTGGTCCAGGATGTCGAAGATGCGCTTGGCGCCGGCCGCGGCCTTCTGCGTGACCGAGACGATGCGGCTCATCGAATCGAGCCGCGTGTAGAAGCGGCCGATGTAGGCGATGAAGGCGGTGAGCACGCCCACCGTGATGCTGCCGCGCGCCACCTGCCAGATGCCGAAGGCCCAGACCACGAGCAGGCCGATTTCGGTGAGCAGCGACACGGTCGGCGTGAACAGCGACCAGGTGCGGTTGAGCTTGTCGTTGACCTGCAGGTTGTAGGCGTTGGCAACGCGGAAGCGCTCGGCCTCGCGGCGCTCCTGCGCGAAAGCCTTGACCACGCGGATGCCGGGGATGGTGTCGGCCAGCACGTTGGTCACTTCGGACCAGACGCGGTCGATCTTCTCGAAGCCCGTGCGCAGGCGGTCGCGCACGACGTGGATCATCCAGGCGATGAAGGGCAGCGGCACCAGCGTGACCACGGCCAGCAGCGGATTGATGGAGATGAGGATGGCCGCCGTCATGACGATCATCAGCACGTCGTTGGCGAAATCGAGCGCGTGCAGCGACAGGAAGACGTTGATGCGGTCGGTTTCCGAGCCGATGCGCGCCATCAGGTCGCCGGTGCGCTTGCCGCCGAAGTAGTCCAGCGGCAGGGTCAGCAGGTGCTCGTAGGTGGTGGTACGCAGGTCGGCGCCGATGCGCTCCGACACCAGCGCCAGCAGGTAGGTGCGCGCCCACCCGAGCCCCCAGCCGACCAGCGCCGCGAGCAGCAGCCCGCCCAGGTACAGGCCGACCCGGCCGGAGTCGATCTTCTGCCCGTTCTGGAACGGGATCAGGATGTCGTCCATCAGCGGGATGGTCAGGTACGGCGGCACCAGCGTGGCGGCCGTGGAGATCAGGGTCAGGAAAAACCCGAGGATCAGCTGCTTGCGGTACGGCCCGGCGAAGCGGCCCAGGCGCAGGAGCACCCAGGTCGAAGGCGGGGTCTGGAGCTCGGTGTCAGTGCCGTCGGCATCGAGAAGTTCGGGCACTTCTTCTGTCGCCTTCGCGACAAAGGGGGCGGCACGCTGGCCGAAAAGCTTGAGCAGCTTCAGCGCCGCCGGCTGCCCGGCCAGGGTGTAGCGCCAGCGGGCGAGCTGTCCGGCGGGCCCGATGAGGTCGAGGGTTCCGACGCCTGCATGGTCGGAAAGACGCATTTCCAAGGCATGATCGGTGAGTGGCCACTCACGCCACTCGCCGCCCGGCTCCAGGGCCACGAGCCGCCGGTCGGTCAGGGCGACGAGGCCCGTGGCGAAACGAAGTTGGTCGTCGAGGTCAACCGCAAGTGTTACCAAAACGTTTTCAGCGCCTGCGAGTCGGCTTTTCAGCACGCCTGAGACCGCCTCCGTTTCGCCCACCTGGGCGCCGACTGGATCGTGATGTTGCATTGTGTTTATTTGACTCTTGCCCGTCGCGGGCCGCAGGGACCGCGTCATGGCGTCCTTGGTCGGGCGCCGATTCTGACCGATCGCCATGGGTGCGCTTGAAGGCGCCGTGGTGCTCGGCCAAAGCACATCGAACGTTTGCATGACCCGTTTCGACGACATCCAATTGCTGCGCATCAACTATTTGCGCGGTCCCAACCTCTGGACCTACCGTCCGGTGCTCGAAGTCTGGCTCGACCTGGGCAAGCTCGAGGACTTCCCCTCCAACAAGATCGACGGCTTCACCGACCGGCTGACCACCCTGCTGCCGGCGCTCATCGAGCACCACTGCGGCGTGGGCGAGCGCGGCGGCTTCATCCAGCGCCTCACCGAAGGCACCTGGTCGGGCCACGTGCTGGAGCACGTCGTGATCGAGCTCTTGAACCTGGCCGGCATGCCGACCGGCTTCGGCCAGACGCGCAGCACCTCGGAGCACGGCGTGTACCGCATGGTGTTCCGCGCCCGTGACGAGCAGGTCGCCCGCGTGGCGCTGGCCGAGGGCCACCGCCTGCTGATGGCGGCCATCAACAACGACCCGTTCACCGCCGCCGACGTGCAGACCGCGGTCGACGCGGTCAAGGCCAAGGTCGAAGACTGCTACCTCGGCCCCAGCACCGCGGCCATCGTGACCGCCGCCACCGACCGCGGCATTCCGCACATGCGCCTGAACAGCGGCAACCTGGTGCAGCTGGGCTACGGCGCCAACCAGCAGCGCATCTGGACCGCCGAGACCGACTACACCAGCGCCATCGGCGAATCGATCGCCAGCGACAAGGAACTGACCAAGTCCCTGCTCGCCAGCTGCGGCGTGCCCGTGCCGCACGGCCAGGTGGTCGAGTCGCCCGAAGAAGCCTGGGAAGCCGCCGAGGACATCGGCCTGCCCGTGGTCGTGAAACCGTCGGACGCCAACCACGGCCGCGGCGTGTCGCTCGAACTCACCACGCGCGAGGAAATCATGGCCGCCTTCGCGGTCGCCGAGCCCGAGGGCAGCGACGTGATGGTCGAGCGCTTCATCCGCGGCCACGAACACCGCCTGCTGGTGGTGGGCGGCGAGGTGGTGGCGGCCGCGCGCGGCGAGATCATCACCGTGACCGGCGACGGCACGAGCAGCGTGGCCGACCTGATCGACAAGCAGCTCAACAGCGACCCGCGCCGCGGCGCCGAGGAAGAATTCCCGCTCGACACGATCGTGCTGGCCACCGACGCCAAGCTGCAGCTCGAACTCAAGCGCCAGGACCTGGACGGCGCCTCGGTGCCCGCCGCCGGCCGCGTGGTCACGATCCAGCGCAACGGCAACATGGCCTACGACTGCACCGACCAGGTGCATCCCGAGGTGGCGCATGCCGCCGTGCTGGCCGCCCGCGTGGTCGGCCTGGACATCGCGGGCATCGACATGGTCGCGCAGGACATCTCCAAGCCGCTGGGCCCGCAGGGCGGCGCGATCGTCGAAGTCAACGCCGGCCCCGGCCTGCTGATGCACCTGAAGCCGGCCATCGGTTCGCCGCGCCCCGTGGGCCGCGCGATCTGCGACCACCTGTTCCCGAACGACGCACCCGGCCGCATCCCCGTGGTGGGCGTAGCCGGCTCGCGCGACACCGCCGTGCTGGCGCGCCTCGTGGCCTGGCTCATCAACCTGGGCGGACGCCACACCGGCCTGGCCTGCCGCGACGGCCTGTTCCTGGAGCGCCGCCGCGTCGACGCACGCGACAGCGCCAACTGGGACGCCGGCCACCGCCTGCTCGTGAACCGCGCGGTCGAAGCCGTGGTGATCGAGAACGGCGCCGAAACCATCCTGCGCGACGGCCTGGCCTACGACCGCTGCGAAGTCGGCATCGTGACCGACCTCGAAGGCTGCGAAGCCCTGGCCGACTACGACATCACCGAGAGCGACCAGATGGTCAAGGTGCTGCGCACCCAGGTCGACGTGGTGCTGGGCGAAGGCACGGCCGTGCTGAACGCCGGCGAACCGCGCATCGCCGCCCTCGCGCCGCTGTGCGACGGCGACGTCATCCTCTACGGTGCCGACCCGCAGGCCGCCGCGTTCGCCGCGCACCAGGCCGCCGGCGGCAAGGCCGTGCTGGTGCGCCAGGACCGCGTGGTGCTGGCCAATGGCACGAGCGAATCGTTCCTGCCCGGCCTCGGCCGACTGACCATCTGGCGCGCGACCCACGTGGGCGTGAGCCTCGAAAGCCTGCTGGCCGCCGTGGCCGCTGCCTGGGCCATGGGCATTCCGCTCAACCTGATCGGTGCCGGCGTCGAAGCCTTCGAAGCCGACCTGCAGGCGGCCCTGGCCTCGCTGCAGCTGTCGCAGGCCTCGCCGCTTTCGCCCCAGCAGCAACAACTCCAACTGGCCTGACCCGATGCGCCGCCCCGCCACCCGCGGGGCCGGCCCTCACGCCACGCCGCAAGAACATCGCAACCGCGCACCCCGTGCCGTAGCCCCATGAAAGTCAACCGCATCCGCGCCCTGCGCGGCCCCAATCTCTGGAGCCGCCACACCACCATCGAGGCCGTCGTGGCCTGCGAAGGCGACGAGAACGCCGTCGGCAAGCTCGACGGTTTCGAAGCCCGCCTGCGCGCCCGCTTCCCGACCATCGGCGAGCTGCACCCGATGGTGCTCGGCCAGCCGCTGGCGCTGGCCCACGTGCTCGAGAACGCCGCCGTGGCGCTGCAGGCGCAGGCCGGCTGCGCCGTCAACTTCGGCAACACCGCACCGACGACGGAAGAAGGCATCTACCAGGTCACCGTGCAGTACACCGAGGAAGACGTGGGCCGCCGCGCGCTGGCCCTGGCCGAGGAACTGATCCAGGCCGCGCTGGCCGACACCCCCTTCGACGCCGACGCCGCCATCACCGAACTGCGCGACCTCGACGAATCCGAGCGCCTGGGCCCGAGCACCGGCTCCATCGTCGACGCCGCCGTGGCGCGCGGCATTCCGTACCGCCGCCTCACCAGCGGCAGCCTGGTGCAGTTCGGCTGGGGCTCCAAGCAGCGCCGCATCCAGGCCGCCGAGATCGACAGCACCAGCGGCGTGGCCGAATCGATCGCGCAGGACAAGGAACTCACCAAGCAGCTGCTGAACGCCGCCGGCGTTCCGGTGCCGCTGGGCCGCCCCGTCACCAGTGCCGACGACGGCTGGGCTGCTGCCGAAGAAATCGGCCTGCCGGTCGTGGTCAAGCCGCAGGACGGCAACCAGGGCAAGGGCGTGACGGTGAACATCACCACGCGCGAACAACTGGTCTCGGCCTACGACTCGGCCGCCGTGTACGGCGAGGTGATGGTCGAGAAATTTTTGCCCGGTTTCGACTTCCGCCTGCTGGTGGTGGGCGACCGCCTCGTGGCCGCCGCGCGGCGCGATCCGCCGCAGGTGATCGGCGACGGCAGCTCCACGGTGCGCCAACTGGTCGATACCGTGAACCTCGACCCGCGCCGCGGCGAGGGCCACGCCACCTCGCTCACCAAGATCCGCCTGGACGACATCGCCATCGGCCGCCTCGAGTCGCAGGGCCTCACGCCCGAGAGCGTGCCCGAGCTCGGCCAGCGCGTGGTGCTGCGCAACAACGCCAACCTCTCGACCGGCGGCACCGCCACCGACGTGACGGACACCGTGCACCCCGAAGTGGCCGCGCGCGCCGTCGATGCGGCGCAGATGGTCGGCCTGCACATCTGCGGCGTCGACATGGTCTGCGAGAACGTGCTGCGCCCGCTCGAGGAACAGCACGGCGGCGTGGTCGAGGTGAACGCCGCACCCGGCCTGCGCATGCACATCTCGCCCTCATTCGGCCGCGGCCGCGCGGTCGGCGAGGCGGTGATGGACACGCTGTTCGCCCCCGGCGACGACGGCCGCATTCCCGTGGTGGCCGTCACCGGCACCAACGGCAAGACCACCACCGCGCGCCTGATCAACCACATCATTGCCTCCAGCGGCCTGCGCACCGGCATGACGAACACCGACGGCGTGTACGTCAACGGCCGCCAGACCGACAGCGGCGACTGCAGCGGCCCCAAGAGCGCGCGCAACGTGCTGATGCACCCCGACGTCGACGCGGCCGTGTTCGAAGTGGCCCGTGGCGGCGTGCTGCGCGAGGGCCTGGGCTTCGACCGCTGCGAGGTGGCCGTGGTCACCAACATCGGCAGCGGCGACCACCTGGGCCTGAACTACATCACCACGGTGGAAGACCTGGCGGTGCTCAAGCGCGTGATCGTGCGCAACGTGGCCCCCGATGGCTACGCGGTGCTCAACGCGGCCGACGTGAACGTCGCCGCCATGGCCACCGGCTGCCCCGGCAACGTCATCTTCTTCACCGCCGACCGCATGCACCCGGTGATGGCCACGCACCGCGCGCAGGGCAAGCGCACCGTGTACGTCGACCAGGACACGCTGGTGGCCGCCGAAGGCTCATGGCGCGAGCGCATCGCGCTGCGCGACGTGCCGATCACGCGCGGCGGCTCCATCGGTTTCCAGGTCGACAACGTGATGGCCTCGGTGGCCGCCGCGTGGGCCGTGGGCCTGGACTGGGACACCATCCGCAGCGGCCTCTCGAGCTTCATGAACGACGCGGCCGGCGTGCCCGGGCGCTTCAACGTCATGGACTACCGCGGCGCCACCGTGATCGCCGACTACGGCCACAACACCGACGCCATGAAGGCGCTGGTGTCGGCGGTGGACACCATGCCCGCCAAGAAGCGCTCGGTGGTCATCAGCGGCGCGGGCGACCGGCGAGATTCCGACATCCGCGACCAGACCGCCATCCTCGGCCAGGCCTTCGACGACGTGATCCTGTACCAGGACGCGGCGCAGCGCGGCCGTGCCGACGGCGAGGTCATGGCGCTGCTGCGCCAGGGCCTGCAGGGCGCATCGCGCACGCGCCAGATCGACGAGATCCGCGGCGAGTTCGTCGCCATCGACACCGCGCTCGCGCGGCTGCAACCGGGCGACCTGTCGCTCATCCTCGTCGACCAGGTCGAAGAGGCGCTGGCGCACCTCGCGCAGCGCATCGCGCAGGGCTGATCTCCCGGCATCGCAGCGCGGGAAGCAGGCCTTCCCCGCGCTGACGGACGTGTCCCACACGCAGGGGCGCGTCCGGCCCGCTCCACGGCGTGCGGCTTGTCCCACAGCCCGACGCCACCGGCCAGCCCACACTGGGACACCGGTCGCGCCCTGCGTTCTTTTGTCTTCTGTTTTCGTTCGCACGGCGCACCTCTTCAGCCAGGAGCCCCGATGACGACTCATTTCCTCCGTTCCACGCTGTCGACGGCTGCCCTCGTGGCGGTCGGCGGCTTCTTCATGGCCGGCGCGCCGATGGCTTCGGCGCAGGCCCCCGGCAGCGATGCCCGCATGCAGAAGGAACGCGCCACCTGCGACGGCGTGCAGCAAGACCGCGCGGCCTGCCTGCGCGAAGCCGGTGCCGCGCGCCAGGAAGCGGGCCGTCAAGGCCTGACCACGCCCAGCGCGGCGCGCGAAGACGCCAACGCACTCGCACGCTGCCGCGAGCAACCCGCTGCCGACCGCGCCGATTGCGAAGCGCGCATCCGAGGCGGTGCGACCACTTCCACCGAAGGCAGCGTGATGGGCGGCGGCGTGATCCGCGAAACCGTCACCCCGCTGCCGCCGCAGCCCGTGCAGCCTGCGCGCTGACCGAACCCGAACCCGGTCGTACGCGAGCGGTTCAACGATTCCGTTTTTTCTTCCGATACGCCAAGGAGCACACCATGCCAAACAATGCGCGTTCGATGATCTTCGCCCTGCTCGCGCTCAGCGGGCTGGCCACCACCACCATCGCCATAGCCGCACGTGGCGACGGCGGCAGCACCTACCAGCAGGAGCTGGCGGTCTGCGGCCACAACCAGCAGGACCGCGCCGCCTGCATCCGCGAAGCCGGCGCCGCGCGCCAGGCTGCGGCACGCGGCGGCCTCACCTCCGCGCCCGACTACCGCGCCAACGCCGTGGCGCGTTGCGGCCTGCAGCCGCCCGCCGAGCGCGCCGACTGCGAAGCCCGCGTGCTGGGCAGCGCAGGCAACATCCGCAGCAATGTCGACGGCAGCGTGATGGGCGGCGGCGTGATCCGCGAGTCGGTCTCGACCCGCGTGGTGAACGTGCCGGCCTCTTCGTTGCCTCCGCCGATGGTGGCCCCGATGCCGGCGCCGATGCCCGCGGAACCGATGCCGATGCCCATGCCGCGCCCCCGTCCGGTGCCTGTGCAATGAGTTGAGGCGCCACGCCCCGGAAACGCGTTGGTGGCCTTGATGGCCTCGGTGATAACACCGACGGGCGTTTCCGTGGCGATGCCCTCTTTTGTCATCAAATCGTCACAAAATACAGGCATGTGCTAGCTATAGTTCCCGGTCCCTGCCAACCAAGGAACACTTTCCCATGAATGCCATCAAGGTCGCTCGCCGATTCATTGAAACGGACCCGGCCAACGAATCGGCCAAGATCCTTGCCCAACTCGTCCTGGCGCTCGAAGCCGAACGCAGCTTCGAGCTGATCACGCTCTACAGCCTCGACTACAAGAGCTTCCAGCTCGCGATGGACATCCTGAAGGAGTGGCGCCTTGACCGCTACTACGCCAGCAAGTCCAAGCTGTTCGACCTGTCGCTGCAAGTCACCGAGCTCGAATCGGGCAACGCCGCTTCCTGAGCCTGTCCTGTCTCCTGGCGGCCCGGTACCCGGGCCCGCTTCTTTCGCTTCCCCATCGCCATATCCAACGACCGAGCCGCCGCCGTGCGGGCCATCGGTCGGACGTCGCTGCCCGGCTGCGCCATGGAAGGCCTGCATGAGGGACCGCGCGGACCGAACGAGGTCCACGATACGATCCCTCGCGTCAAGGCGACATCCAGGAAAGAACAAGTGACCCAAGAGACAAACGCCCCCGCCCCGCTCGCAACCCCTCGCGTGCTCGGCACCCCCGAATGCATCTGGCCCGCCGCCGCCGACCTCGGCGAAGGCACGCTGTGGTCGGCGCGCGAACAGGCCCTGTACTGGATCGACATCCTCCAGCCGCGCCTCTTCCGCTACGACCCTGCCACCGGTGCGCAACGCACCTGGCACTTCGACGAAGAGATCACCGCCATCGCCGAGCGCGCCTCGGCGACCGGCCTGTTCCTCACACTGCGCCGCGGCTTCGCGCTGTTCGACACCACCGCGCCCGGCGACACCACGAAGCCGCGCTACCTGCACCAGCCCGAACCCGAGCGCACCGGCAACCGCTTCAACGACGGCAAGTGCGACAGCCGCGGTCGCTTCTGGGCCGGCAGCATGGACTTCGACTGCAAGGCGCCCACCGGCGCGCTCTACCGCTTCGATGCCGACGGCCGCTGCACGAGGCACGACGACGGCTTCGAGGTGACCAACGGACCGACATGGTCTGGCGACGGCCGCACCATGTACTTCAACAACACGGCCATCAACAAGCTGTACGCCTACGACTTCGACATGGACGCCGGCGCGGTGTCGAACCGGCGCGAGTGGCACCGCTTCCCCAAGGGCGACGGCCTGCCCGACGGCATGACCACCGACGCAGCCGGCCGCTTGTGGATCGCGCATTGGGACGGCGCGTGCGTCACCTGCCACGACCCGGTGAACGCCGCCGAGCTGGCCCGCATTGCGCTGCCCGTGAGCAACGTGACCGACTGCGCCTTCGGCGGCCCGGACCTGCGCACGCTCTACATCTCGACGGCGCGCAACAGCCGCACCGAAGAACAACTCCAGAGCGAACCACTGGCCGGCGGGCTCTTCTCGGTGCGCATCGACAGTCCGGGCATTCCCGCCGCGTTGTTCGCAGGCTGAGACGGCACTCGAGCACCCGCTTCAGTCAGCGCCGAAGCGATGCTCGGTCGTGCTGGCGAACACCTCGCCCGGTCGCAGCACGGTCGACGGAAACTCCGGCTGGTTCGGCGCATCGGGAAAGTGCTGCGTCTCCAGGCACAGGCCGTCGCCTCGCGCCAGCGGCACACCGGCGCTGCCGCGCAGGCTGCCGTCGAGAAAGTTGCCTGAATAGAACTGCACGCCGGGCTCGCTCGTGTGCACTTCCATCACGCGACCCGACGCTTCGTGAGTGAGGCGCGCGGCGAGCGCCAGACCCGCACCGGTGCTGCGATCGATCACCCAGTTGTGGTCGTAGCCTTGGGCGCGCACCAGCTGTTCGTGGCTGTCGCGGATGCGCTCGCCGATGCGCGTCGGTGTGCGGAAATCGAAGGGCGTGCCGGTCACCTCGGCCAACCCGAGCGGAATGAGCGTGTCGTCCACCGGGCAGTAGCGGCTCGCGGGAAGCGTCAGCACATGGTCCATCACCGAGCCGCTGCCCGCGAGGTTGAAGTAGTCGTGGTGGCTCAGGTTGAGCACCGTGGGGCGGTCGGTGGTGGCGCGGTAGTCGATGCGCCAGGTGTTGGCCGTGGCGCTCAGCGTGTAGCGCACCGCGAGTCGCACCTCGCCGGGATAGCCCTCTTCGCCGTCGGCGCTGGTGTAGCGCAGTTCGAGGGCGAACTCGCCCGGCACCGGCACGATCTCCCAGTAGCGCTTGCCGAACCCCGTAGCGCCGCCGTGCAGCGAATTCACGCCGTCGTTCAGGCCCAGCTGGTGTGCCACGCCGTCGAGCGTGAAGCGGCCCGCCGCGATGCGGTTGGCGTAGCGGCCGACGATGGTGCCGAAGTGCGGATGCGGCTTCAGGTAGTCGGCCAGCGACGGCAGGCCGAGCACCACATTCACGCTGCGCCCCTGCCGGTCGGGCACGTGCAGCGCGGTGACGATGCCACCGAGGTTGATCGCGCTCAGGCGCAGGCCGAGGCCGTTGTCGAGCGTGTATTCGGTGACGGCGCGGCCGTCGGGCATGCGGCCACAGGAGCGCGAGGTGATGGGTTCGGTCACCGGGCTTGCGCCTGCAGCGCCTCGCGCGCGCACTGCGATGCGGTGCGCAGGCCGATGCGGTCCGTGAGGTCGTGGAAGGTCGGCGGCTCGGCGGCATGCGTCATCACCTCGACGCGGTGGCCCGCCTTGCGCACCGCATCGGCAAAACGTTGCTGCAGCGCGAATGGCGTGTTGCGGTCGTCGGGGTTGCCGATGAGCACGATGCGCCGCTGCGGGTCGCGCGCAATGCCGGTCACATGGTCCAGCGGGTCGTAGACCTGCGAACTGCCGGTGGTGTCGGTGCGCCCGTCTTTCGAGCGGCCGAGCAGCCGCGCACGCTCCAGCAGATCGAACGCGCCCGAGGTGAGCACCGCGCAGGCCACGCGCGTGCGCCCGAGCGTGAGCAGCGCGGCACCGGCCGTGGCACCGCCGCTGTGGCCGAGGAGCACCACGCGCTGCAGCCGGTGGCGCTGCATCAGCGCCTCCAGCGCCGCGTCGAGCGCATGAAACTCCACCGCCTCGCGCCGCCGGCGGTGATCTCCCGACGAGCCGTAGGTGCCGGGCCGCGCCATGAAGATCCACGGCACGCCCGCGCGGTCGCTGGCGGCCTGCGCGTCGAGCGTGCGCAGCGGCTCGGTGTTGCCCGGAATGCGCGTGGGCGACTGGTTCATCACGCTGTCGCGGTCGCCCGAGAACTGCACGATGGCGATGCGCGCATCGTCGATGTCGCGGCTCGCAAAGTAGCGGATGCACGACGGCCCCTCGACCGCCTGCACCCACAGGAAGCCGGGCCGGTCGGGGCAGTTGGCGCGCACCGCGGGCTGGTTCCAGTGCAGCAGCGCGCCGTCGGCCGAGGCCGACGCCGCCGGCTCTCGGACGGGTGGCGCCTTCGGTGCATCGGCGCGCTGCGCACAGGCCGTCTGCACGAACGCGATCACACCGGTGAGCAGCAGGCAGGCCAGGCGCGCGCGCGGACTCATAGCTTCTGCAGCAGCTCGGAGATGAGACCGAAGTCCGACTGCTGGCGATCGCCCTTCACCAGCACCAGGTCGCCGTCGCGCAGGAAATCGCCGAGGTAGCCGGTGAGCTGCGTTGCGTCCTCGAAGTGCGGGCCGAGCAGTTCGGCCGGAACCTCCTCGCGCAGCCAGCGCATCTCGGCGCCGTGCGTCACGAGGTGCTGGATGCCCGAGGCCAGCAGCGGCGCGGCGAGGCTGCGGTGCATGGCCTCGGCTTCCTTGTCGAGGTTGATGATGCGGCCGAGCACGCCGATCTTGCGCGTCACCGGCCCGTGCGTGGCGCGCTGGTAGGTGCGCACGAACTCCATCGCGTTGCGCATCGACATGACCTCGGCGTTCCAGCTGTCGTCGATCAGCGTGACCTGCACGCCGCCCTGTGTGCGCAGCGCGCTCACCTGCATCACCGAAGACGGCAGGCGCACGGAGGGCATGCGCGCGCACGCGGCCTCGGCGTCGAAGCCCATGGCCAGCAGCGCGGCGAAGGCCAGCGTCGAGTTGCGCACGAGCCCTGCACTGGCGATCGGGAACAGGTACTCCACCGTGCGCCCCGGCAGCGCGATGCGCACGCGGCAGCCGCCGTCGGCCTCAGGCCGGGTGTCGACGACGCGGATGTTGGCGTCGGGTCCGCTGCCCACCACCCAGATCGCACCCGCCGTGCGCGCGGCGGCCCGCACCACCTGCATCAGGCAGGGAATGTGGTCGGGCACGATGGCCACGCCGCCGGGCTCCAGCCCCAGGAAGATGCGGGCCTTGAACTCGGCGGTCTGTTCCAGCGTGGCGGTCTGGCGGGTCTGCGACAGGCCGATCTCGGTGAGGATGGCCACGTGCGGGCGCGCCAGCAGCGAGATCGGGCCCCGGTCCATCCACAGCGCGCTCTGCGCCATCTCGAGCACGCACACGTCGGCATCGGCCGCGAGGTTGGCGAGCATCGCCGGCACGCCCACGCGCGAGTTGTAGTTGTCGATGGTGGTGTGCACGCGCGCCGCCTCGGGCAGCAGGTCGCGCACCATGGCGATGGTGGACGACTTGCCGACCGTGCCGGTCACGCCCACCACGCGCCCCTGGAAGCGCGCGCGCGCGGCCACGCCCAGGTGGATCATGGCGCGGATCGGGTCGTCCACCTGCAGCAGCGGAAAGGAAGGAGCCAGCCCTTCCACCGGCTGCGCGACCACGGCGCCCGCGAGCGCGTGCTGCAGCACGGGCACATCGTGGTGGCGGTCGGGGTTGTCGGCGCGCGGCTTGCTGTAGTTCTCGTGCCTGGCGAGCGTGCGGTAGTCCGACGCGATGAACAGCGCCGGTTTCGGCAGCAGCGCCATGTGCGCGGGTCCGCGCACCACCGCGTTCACGAACCAGCCCGCCGGCGGCGGCACCAGCCACTGCCCGCCGGTGACGCGCTGCAGTTCGTCGGCGGTCCACACGGGCGACGGTTGTGCCGGCGCACCGGGGCGCAGCGCCGCGAGCACGGGCACGGGGCGCTCGGGCAACGGCGTCGGAAACTTCGGCACGCGCAGGCCGCACCACACGGGCAGCCGGCGTGCCCCCGGCAGGTCGGGCAGCTCGCCGCGCAGGCGCACTTCGATCTGCAGCACATCGTTCTCGAGCAGGCCCAGGCGCGGCGCGCGCAGGCCGTAGCGGTCGCGGTAGATGCGCCCCGGCGTCCAGCGGCTGGTGGGCCACATCCAGTCGCAGGGGTCGTGGTCCATGGCTTCGCCCCACGGCGGCATGGTGGTGCTGCGCATCGCCAGTGCGCGGAACTGCACGCGCAGGTCGGCGCTCACCGGTGCATCGACGGTCCAGAACGACTCGACCCACAGCAGCCGGCGCCCGACGATCTGCGTCGGCGCGCAACGGATGCCCACCAGGCGCAGCGGGCCGATCTGCAGCGGGCGCATCTGCGCGTCCTCGGGCACGGCATCGACCGACCACTCGGGCCGCGGCGCGAGCACCGGGCCGACCAGCGCGGGCGGGCGCGAGGCCGACAGCGCAGCCATCGGCGGTCGGCCGGCCGGCGCGGTGCGCGCGGGTGGCGACAGCTGCAGTGCGCAGCGTCCATCGTCTCGCGCCGTCATCTCGGTGCCGAGCGCGCGGCACAGTTCGGCGAAGCGCGCGCTCGCGGCTTGCGCCTCCTCGCCCTCGCGCTGCTGCGAAAAGCCGAAGCCCGCGCCCACCGGCGTGAACACCACCTCTTCGACGCCGTGCGACCCCAGGCGCAGCGAGAACACGCCCGAGTCCCCGAGGTCGCCGCGGATCGCGTCGAACAGCAGGTCGCCCGCGTCGTGCAGGATCGGCCGGCCCTGATAGACCTCGATGCCCTGCAGCACGTGGGCCGAGGTGCCGAGCACCGCATCGGCGCCGGCCTCGACGATGGCATGGCCGGCGGCGATCTCGGCGCGCGAGGGTGCGGTCTCCAGGTTCTCGCCCCAGTGCACGGCGACGAGCACCACATCGGCCTCCTGACGCGCGGCGGCGATGCGCGGCGTGAGCGTGGCGCGCCACGCATCGGGGTCGTCCAGCGACAACCAGGCCGCGCCGGGGCGCTGCGCGGTGGCGGCGAAGCGCGGCTGCGTGGCGTCGAGCGAGAACAGCGCCACGCGCAGCCCGCCGGCCTGGCGGAAGGCGGGGCGCAGCGCCGAATCCAGATCGGGCCCGGTGCCGGCGAAGGCGATGGCGGCGGCGTTCAGCAGCCCGTGCTGCTCCAGCAGTGCTTCAGGACCGTAGTCGCCGCTGTGGTTGTTGGCGGTGGCGACCATGTCGATGCCGGCCTCGGTCAGCACCGACAGCATCTCGGGCCGCGCGCGGTAGTAGTAAGGGCCGCCCTCGTCCTTCTCGACGCCCTGCTCGCCCGTGGTGGCGACCACGCATTCGAGGTTCACGATGCGCAGGTCGGCTTCGCGCAGCGCGGGGATGTCGCCGAGCATGCGGGCTGGGCCACCCAGCTCATGCATGCGGTAGTGCTGGCGGCGGCCCAGGTTCACGTCGCCGCCCCAGAGCACAACGCCCTCGGCGCCGCGCTGCGCGGTGGGCTCGGTCACCTCTTGCGAAAGCTGCGCACTCTGTTGCTGCGCCTCGCGCGCTTCGAGCAGCCGGTGGTACGCCACATAGCCCGACAGGTAGTGCTCCACGTCGTCGATGCGCACGCGGAAGCTGTGGTGCTTGATGAAGAACGAGCCCGCGATGCGGTTCGGATTGCGGAAGAACATCGCCAGTTCGGGCCAGAAGTGGCCGTTGGCGAGGTAGCGCGCGCGATGCTCCAGCGCGCGGTCGAACTTGTGACGATCGAGCCCCGCCAGCAGCGGGCGCAGCGCCGGGTCGGCTTCGAGCCGCAGCACCATTTCGCGCGCGGCCATCATCAGTTCGAGCAGCGTGGGGAAGGTGGTGATGCGTTCCAGCACGAAGTCCAGGTGGCCCGCCATGTTCTGCAGGCCGAATTGGTAGTAGCGCGTTTCGGGCCTGAAGCGCGTGAGCTCGTTGACGCAGTAGCTCAGCCAGTGGTCATGCGCGCGCCAATGGCCCGCCGCGATGAAGTGCTCGAAGGCCTTCTCGACCACCGCCAGCCAGCGCGCGTCGCGCGTGAGGCCGTACAGCCGCATCAGCCCGAAGGCCGCCTCGCCGTCGTAGTAGATGATGCGGTAGGGCTCCTTCACGTCGAGCCCCGGGTGGTTGAGCACGTGCACGAAGCGGCCGGTCTGCGCGTCCTGCATGGAACGGATGCCGAGCGCGAGCTGCTCCATCAGCGGCTGGTACTGCGCATCGCCGGTGAGCTCGGTGTACTTCACCAGCGCCAGCAGGCACACGGCGTTGCCGCCGAGCTTGATCTCGTTGCCGATGTCGACCAGGAACGCGGCCTGCGTGCCGTCGGCCAAGGTGGCGCGCCGGATCAGCCGCTGGCTCAGGAAGGTCAGCGCGCGGTCGATGGCGGCCTTCTGCGTGTCGCTGCGCGTGAGCTCCCAGCCTTCGAGCATCGCGTAGGTGGAGCTGGCGTGGCGCAGCGTGTTGTAGGTGGGAATCGCGCGGTCGAAGCACGGGAACCAGCCGTAGTGGAACTCGCCCGTGGGCTTGACCTGCTCGGCCAGGTAGTCGCTCGCGGAATCGACCAGCGCGCGCACCTGCGTCGCGTTCCAGTCGGTGAGCGTGCGAAAGCCCGCGGCCTGCCCTTCGGCCGTGAGCGGCCAGGCGCCCTCGGCATCGACATACACGGCGCGCGTGGTGAAGCACCACACGGGCGCGGCGTCGTCGGTGGGGAAATCGCGCTCGTCGCCGAAGCGGCGCTTGGTGTGGGTGCGCAGGTTGCCGCTGTTGGGATCGGCATGGTCCAGCGTGCCGTTGTAGAGCACGGCGCTGCCGTGCATCTCCTGCGCGAGCAGCGCGGTCTCGAAGCGCGCGTCGAACGCGATGCCTTCGTTGAAGTAGTTGCGCTTGGTCTGCGCCAGCCGCGCCTTCAGCTCGCCCCAGGTCATCGGCACGGCGCGCTCGACGATCTCCGCGCGCAGCCGCTGCGCGGGCCGCTCGGCGCGCTTGGCCTTCGCGGCCAGGGCCTCGGCGGCGGACTGCCAGGCAGCTTCGGTGTCGGGGCCGCGCCCCATGACGACGCGTGCGCGGCTTTCGCCCTCGCCCATCGCGAGGAACACCACGCAGCCGGCTTCGTCGGTGGCGGGGGTGGCCGGGGGCAGCGCCCCGTCCGGTGTGGCCAGGGCCTGCCTGGCGCGGTTCAACAAGTCGTCGAGAAGAACGGGATCGTGTTTCATGCGCCGCGAATGATGACAGGCCCCGGCACGGCCTGCCACTGCGGAAATCCGGAGCGCCTCCGGTTCAGGTCAGGCCCAGGCGTCGAACACCGCGCCGCGCACGGCCTCGACCGCCGCCGAACGCTGGCCGCCGGCCGGCGCGACCCAGCACAGCCAGGTGTGCGAGCGCCAGCCGTTCCAGATCGCGAGTTCGCCCTGGCGCTCACCCTGCTCGGCCTGGTCCAGCCGCATCAGGCCGGCGCCCATGCCGCTGGCGACCATGCTGCGGATGGCGCTCTCGCCGTCGGCGGTGATGCCCTGGCGGTAGTCGCGCCCGGCCGCGGCGAACAGTTTCTCCAGGTGTGCGCGCAGGATGCACGAAGGCGGCGTGCCGACCCAGGTCAGTTCGGTGAGCTGGTCGAGCGTGAGCTCGGGGTGCGCCTGCGCCACGGCCAGCGGCAGACCCACGGCCAGGTCGACCACGCCCAGGCGCCGCAGCTCGAAGCCTTCGAGCCGCTCGGCATCGCTGAGCACGTAGGCGCAGTCGAGTTCGCCACGCTGCACGGCCGCGAGCGTTTCGTACGACAGCCCCTGCTTCAGCTGCAGCGTGACCTGCGGATGCTGTTGCGCCAGCGTGACCAGCACGCTGCCCAGCCGCAGCGCCACGGGGTCGACCACCGTGCCGAAGCGCACCACGCCCTGCGCCGCGCCGCGCAGCTGGTCGGCGGCCGATTGCATGCGCATCGCCGAGGCCAGCGTGCGCTCGGCTTCCTCGAGCAGGCGCCGGCCGGCCGCGGTGGGCGACATGCCGCGCGGCGTGCGCTCGAACAGGCGCACGCCCAGTTCGTCTTCCAGCGCCTTGAGCTGCGCGCTGGCGGCCGGGGCGCTGGTGAACACGCGCTCGGCGGCGCGGGTCAGGTTGCCCTCCTTCGCGATGGCGACGAAGGTCTTCAGTTGATACAGCTCCATGACGGCGGATTGTGAGCGCGTGCGGCGCGGCGGTCCGTTCGCTTTTTCGGAAGCCCCTGTCCAAAGAAACGAATGGTCTTCGCGGCGGGCAGTCCCCATCCTCCAGGTCACGCACTCCCTCTGTTTCCTGAAAGGTCTTCCCGTGTCCTCCCCTTCCTCACGCCTGCCGGGCATCGCCGCCCTGCTGTTCGCCACCGCCAGCTGGGGCAGCCTGTTCCTCGTCGGCAAGGGCGCGCTGCACCACGTGGCGCCCGTGTGGCTCACGCTCATCCGTTACACCCTGTCGGCGCTGGTGTTCGCCGCGCTGCTGGGCCTGCGCGGCGCGCACGGCTGGCGCAAGCTGCGGCTGCACGCGGTGCCGCTGGCGCTGCACGGCTTTGCGGGTTTCGGCGTGTTCAGCATCCTGCTGTTCGTCGGGCTCTCGCACTCGGTGCCTTCGCACGGCGCGGTGCTGATCGCGACCACGCCGATCACCACGCAGCTGCTGCGCTGGTGGCTCGACGGCGTGCGCCCCACGCGCACGACGCTGTGGACCGCCGCGCTGGCGCTGGCCGGCGTGGCGACGGTGGCCGGGCTGCTGTCGCCCGGCGGCGCGGCGCTCTCGCGCGACACGCTGTTCGGCGACGCCGTCGCCTTCGTCGGCACGCTGGGCTGGGTGTTCTACACGCGCGGCGCAGCGCGCTTTCCCACGCTCGACACGGTGGAATACACCGCGCTCACGGTGCTGGCCTCGTGGCCGCTGCTGCTGGTGGTCGCCGTCGGCATGACCGCGCTGGGCGCTTCACCCGCGCCCGATGCGCAGGGGCTGCGCCTGTCGTGGCAGGTGCTGCTGTACGTCGGGCTGGTGCCCTCGGCGCTCGCGGTGCTGGCCTTCAACCACGGCGTGCGCTCGCTCGGCACGGTCACGGGCACGGCCTTCCTGAACTTCGTGCCGGTGTCGGCGCTGCTGATGAGCGTGGCGCTGGGCAAGCCGCCCGCAACCCACGAGATCGTCGGCGTGGCGATGGTGGTGGTGGCCTTGCTGTTGCACGTGACGGCGGCCCGTCACGCTGCAGCGCCGGATGCTCAGGTGCGAACGCCCGCGCCGGGCCAGCGCACCTGCGGCGTCACGCCCTGAAGGGCACTCAACCTTCCGTGCGATTGCGGCGGAAGATCGCGTAGTTGCCGTTCGCATGTCCCACGAGGACGTCGCCCACGTACAGCCGCGACTCCAGGTTGGCGACGGTGCGGCCCCGGTTGAGCATCGTGGTCTTGCAGACGACCTTGCCTTCGAACACGGGCTTGAAGTAGTTCATCTTGATCTCGATGGTGGCGCAGATCTCGCCCGCCTCGAGCGTGGGATACAGCGCCGTGCCCATGCCCGTGTCGGCCAGCGCATAGAGCACGGCGCCGTGCACCACCTCGTGCGGGTTCAGGTGCTGCGGCGCGACGACCAGCGTCATGGTGCTGGCGCCCGCGGTGGCTTGCTCGCAGTGCAGGTCGATCAGTTCGGCGAAGGGATGTTTCATGGCGATGCGGAATGAAAGGGCTCGCCGACTGTAGACCGCTCCGCCTAAGGCCGCATGGCCACCAGCCGGAACAGCGCCTGCCGCACCTCGAGCGGCTCGCCCTGCGCGATGCGCGCATGCAGCCGCGCCAGCGCCGCGCGGCAGGTGTCGATGCGAAAGTCCGGGCACACGTACGGCACCTGCAGCAAGTACCAAGCGAAGGCGCCGACGTCGGCAAAGCGCAGCCGCTCCGCGCCCTCCTCGCCCTGCAGCACGCGCAGACCGGCCCGTGCCAGTTGCGCGGTCGCGGTGTCGAGCTGCCAGCGCGGCGGCTCGGTCCACGGCAGCCCCAGCAGTGCATGGAAGCCGGCGTTGAAATCCGACGCGACCTGCTGCGTGAGGAAGTGCCCGCCCGGCATGAGGATGCGCTGCACCTCGCGCGCCGCGAAGGATTCGTGGCGGTTGACGACCAGGTGGAACGACGCATCGCCGAACGGCAGCCTCGGTTGCGCGCTGCCGTCGTCCGCCTGCAGCGCGTTGTCGTCGGCGCCCTCGACCTCGACCACCTCGATGCCCAGCGGCGCCAGCCGCTCGCGCGCGATGCCGACGTTCGGCGCCCAGCCCTCGGTGGCCACGGTTCGCGCGGGCCGGTGCGGCAGTTGGCTCAGCCATTCACCCCCGCCGGTGCCCATGTCGAGCAGGTCGGGCGAGCGTCGGGCCAGCCGGTCGACCTCGGCTTCGAACTGCCAGGGCGCGGGCGTGGTGACGATGCGGCCGTCGCACGACAGATCCCAGCCGGTCAGCGGGCGCTGTTGCGCCTCGCGCAGCAGGTCGTCGAAGTCGCTCATGCAGCGGTCGCGCCGTCGAGCGCGCGATAGAAGTAGGTGGTGCCGCACGGCGTGCCGTCCGGCAGCAGCGCGTAGCCGGGGATCGTGCCCACGCGCTGCCAGCCGCAGCGGGTGTACAGCCGCTCGGCTTCGGCGCCGGAGGTGTCGAGCACGAGCAAGGTCTTGCCGTGGTCGCGTGCGCGCTGCTCTGCGCCTTTCATCAGCAGCTCGCCCAGGCCGCGGCGGCGCGCGCGGCGGTGCACCAGCATCTTCGCGACCTCGCCGCGGTGCGGCTGGTTCTCGGGCTGCGCCAGCACCAGCTGCACCGTGCCGACGATGCCTTCGTCGTCCTCGGTCACCAGCAGCTCGCGTTCGCCGCGCGCCACGCCTTCGGCCACCTGGCGCCAGAAGGCACGCGCGCGCTCGGGCGTGAGCGGCTGCATGAAACTCACCGAGGCGCCGCCTTCGACGCAGTCGATGAGCACGTCGGCCAGGGCGTTCAGCTCGGCCTCGGTCACGGTGGAGAGGGCGCGCAGGCGCGGGGTGGTTGTGGTGGCAGTCATGGTCATTTCCTGTTCGATGCGTGAGCGGGTGCGCTGGTGATGACGACCGCGTAGCGCGCCGTCTCGCGGGTGGGGTTGTGGTAACTCATGGGCTGGTCGAGCACGAGCGCCAGGCAGTCGCCGGCCTCGAGCCGGTGCTGCGTGTCGCCCACGGCAAGTTCGATGCAGCCTTCGAGCACCCACACCTGCTGGTGGATGCGCGGCTCGCGCGCGGCGGTTTCGTAGGCCACGCGCGCGCCGGGCGGAAACAGCACCTCGACGATCTGGATCGGCGAGGTTTCGCCGCCGGCCGAGACGTTGCGGCGCACGTAGCCCGAATGCGGATCGCGCCATTCGAGCTGGTCGGCGCGGCGGGACACCGGGCTGGCGGCCGGCGCGTCGGGCTCGAACAGCGAGGCCAGCGGCACGCCCAGGCCGGTCGCGAGTTTTTCGAGCAGCACGGCCGTCGGACTGCTCTCGCCGCGCTCGATCAGAGAGATCATGGAGCGGCTCACGCCGCAGTGCGTGGCCAGGGCGTCGAGCGAGAGGTCGCGCGCCGCGCGCAGGGCGCGCACACGCTGGGCGATGCGGTCGTTGAGGCTGGTCGGCGAAGTGGATTCTTCTTTCATATTGGATGAAATATCCATTGAAATAGAAATTCGGTCAACCCTGCACGGAAAGTCCCGATCTCGCCGCAACGGAGATTTACTCGACGCAGTGCTTGTTCTTTGGAGAAATATTCATGCAATTCGCTGAAATCATCCAACACATCACCACCACCGACGCACCATGAGCGCCAACGACCCTGCCCCCCTGCCCTCGCGTTTCGCCACCTTCGCCGACGGCCCCGCCGCGCCTTCCGCGCTGCGCACCCGCATCACGGCCGCCTGCCGCCCGCCCGAATCCGAGGCGCTGGCGCCGCTGCTCGACCAGGCCCGGCTGCCGGCCGACAAGGCCACCGAAGCGCACGCCCTCGCCCATCGCATCGCCCACCAGCTGCGCCAGCGCAAGCACGGCGGCGGCCGCTCGGGCCTCGTGCAAGGCCTGCTGCAGGAGTACGCGCTGTCGTCGCAGGAAGGCGTGGCGCTGATGTGCCTGGCCGAGGCGCTGCTGCGCATTCCCGATGCCGACACGCGCGACGCGCTCATCCGCGACAAGATCGCGCAGGGCCAGTGGCAGGCGCATGCGGGGCACAGCCCCTCGGTGTTCGTCAACGCCGCCACCTGGGGCCTGCTGCTCACCGGCAAGCTGGTCGCCACGCACAGCGAGACGGGCCTGTCGGCCACGCTCACACGGCTGATCGGCAAGGGCGGCGAGCCGCTGATCCGCAAGGGCGTGGACATGGCGATGCGCATGATGGGCGAGCAGTTCGTCACCGGCGAAACCATCGGCCAGGCGCTGGCGCATGCGCGCACGCTCGAAGCGCAGGGCTTCCGCTATTCGTACGACATGCTCGGCGAGGCCGCGCTCACCGCCGACGACGCACGCCGCTACCGCGCCGCGTACGAAGACGCCATCCACGCCATCGGCCGCGCCTCGGCCGGGCGCGGCGTGTACGAAGGGCCGGGCATCTCGATCAAGCTGTCGGCGCTGCACCCGCGCTACAGCCGCGCGCAGTACGCGCGCGTGATGGCCGAGCTGTACCCGGTGCTGCGCGACCTCGCGCTGCTGGCGCTGCAGTACGACATCGGCCTGAACATCGACGCGGAAGAGGCCGACCGGCTCGAACTCTCGCTCGACCTGCTGGAGCGCCTGTGCTTCGAGCCCGCGCTGGCGGGCTGGAACGGCATCGGCTTCGTGGTGCAGGGCTACCAGAAGCGCTGCCCTTTCGTCATCGACTGGGTGATCGACCTCGCGCGCCGCAGCGGCCACCGGCTCATGGTGCGCCTGGTGAAGGGCGCCTACTGGGACAGCGAGATCAAGCGCGCGCAGCTCGACGGCCTGGCCGGCTACCCGGTCTACACGCGCAAGGCCTACACCGACGTGTCGTACCTCGCGTGCGCGCGCCGCCTGCTCGACGCGCCCGATGCGGTGTACCCGCAGTTCGCCACGCACAACGCCCACACGCTGGCCGCGATCCACACGATGGCCGCCCCGGCGCGCTACACGCCGGGCCAGTACGAGTTCCAGTGCCTGCACGGCATGGGCGAGCCGCTGTACGAGCAGGTGGTGGGCCCGCTCGGGCGGCCCTGCCGCATCTACGCGCCCGTGGGCACGCACGAGACGCTGCTGGCCTACCTCGTGCGCCGGCTGCTGGAGAACGGCGCGAACACCTCGTTCGTGAACCGCATCGCCGATGCGTCGATTCCGCTCGACACGCTGGTGGAAGACCCGGTCGCGACAGTCGAGCGCATGGCTTCGGAAGAAGGCGCACCGGGTCTGCCGCATCCGGCCATTGCGCTGCCGGCCGCGCTCTACGGCGCGCAGCGCGCGAACTCGCAGGGCCTCGACCTCGCGAGCGAAGACACGCTGCACGCCCTGGCCACCGTGCTGCAGGCCAGCGCGACCGAACCCTGGCGCGCCGCGCCGATGCTCGCCGCGCCGAAGCCCGAAGACGAAGCCGCCCGCACCTGGGCCGAGGTGCGCAACCCCGCCGACCGCCGCGACCTCGTCGGCCAGGTGCAGGACGCTGTGCCGGGCGACGTGACCTCGGCCATCGCGCAGGCCGAAGGCATCGCCGCCGACTGGGCCGCCACGCCGCCGACGGAACGCGCCGCCGCGCTCGACCGCGCCGCCGCCTTGCTCGAAGCGCAGCAGCCACGCCTGCTCGGCCTCCTGATGCGCGAGGCCGGCAAGAGCGGCGCCAACGCCATCGCCGAAGTGCGCGAGGCGGTCGACTTCCTGCGCTACTACGCGGCGCAGGCGCGCACAGCGTTCGCCAACGACACGCACCGCCCGCTCGGGCCGGTGGTGTGCATCAGCCCGTGGAACTTTCCGCTCGCGATCTTCACCGGCCAGGTGGCCGCCGCGCTCGCGGCCGGCAACCCGGTGCTGGCCAAGCCTGCCGAGCAGACGCCGCTGGTCGCGGCCGAGGCAGTGCGACTGCTGTGGGAGGCCGGCGTGCCGCGCGCGGCGGTGCAGCTGCTGCCAGGGCGCGGCGAGACCGTCGGTGCCGCGCTGGTCGGCGACGCGCGCGTGCAGGGCGCGATGTTCACGGGCTCGACCGAGGTCGCACGCATCCTGCAGAAGACCTTGTCGACACGCCTCGGTGCGCATGGCGCGCCGGTGCCGCTGATCGCCGAGACCGGCGGGCAGAACGCGATGATCGTCGACTCGTCCGCGCTCGTGGAGCAGGTGGTGGCCGACGTGATGGCCTCGGCCTTCGACAGCGCGGGCCAGCGCTGCTCGGCGCTGCGCGTGCTGTGCGTGCAGGAAGAAGCGGCCGACCGCCTCGTCGCGATGCTGCAGGGCGCGATGGCCGAGAGCTGCATCGGCAACCCCGCGCGGCTCGCGGTGGACGTGGGCCCCGTCATCGACGACGAGGCGCGCGACGGCATCGAGCGCCACATCGCCGGCATGCGCGGACGCGGACGTCGCGTGTTCCGCCAGGGCCGCGAGTTCGGCCACGACACGCGCCACGGCACCTTCGTGCTGCCCACGCTGATCGAGCTCGACCATCTGGGCGAGCTGCAGCGCGAGGTGTTCGGCCCCGTGCTGCACCTGCTGCGCTACCGCCGCCGCGACCTGGGCGCGCTCATCGGCCAGATCAACGGCACCGGCTACGGCCTCACGCTGGGCGTGCACACGCGCATCGACGAGACCATCGCGCAGGTGGTGTCGCAGGCGCAGGCCGGCAATGTCTATGTGAACCGCAACATGGTCGGCGCCGTGGTGGGCGTGCAGCCCTTCGGCGGCGAAGGCCTGTCGGGCACCGGGCCGAAGGCCGGCGGGCCGCTGTACATGGCGCGCCTGCTGTCGGCGCGGCCCGACGACGTGCTCGCGCGCGCAGTGACCGACGACCAGCCTGTTGCACCTTCCGGCGGCCTCGCGGCGCTCGAGGGCTGGGCGCGCGACACCGGCCGCGACGCGCTCGCCGCACAGTGCCGCCGCTTCGCGGGCCTGGCGCCCGTGGGCCGCGCGCGCACGTTGGCCGGCCCCACCGGCGAGCGCAACGTCTACACGCTGCAGCCGCGCGAAGCAGTGCTGTGCCTCGCCGATGCGGAGGCCGACCGGCTCGTGCAACTGGCGGCCGTGCTGTCGGTCGGCAGCACCGCCATCTGGCCGGCCGATGCGCCCGGCGCGCACGCGCTGCTGGCCGCGCTGCCCGACGCCGCACGCCACGCGGTCGCACTCGCCAACGACTGGCGCGCGCCCACCGTGGTCTTCGATGCCGTGCTGCACCACGGCGACGCAGGCCATCTCGCGCAGGTGCTGCAACAGGTGGCGGCGCGACCCGGTCCGATCGTCGGCGTGCGCGGCCTTGCGCCGGGCGACACGGACATCCCGCTCGAAAGCCTGGTGCTGGAACGCGCACTCAGCGTCAACACCGCTGCGGCGGGCGGCAACGCGAGCCTGATGACGATCGGCTGAGCGGGCTCAACGATCGAACGCGGGGTCGATGGGCACGCGGTAGCCGTTGACCAGCCTGTTCGTTTCGTTCGCCATGCCGACCACCGCCATCAGCTCCGCGAACATGGCCGGCGTCATGCCGGCCTTCTCCGCGCCCGCGTGGTGGCTCGCGATGCAGTAGCCGCAGTTGTTGGTGACGCTCACCGCCAGGTAGATCATTTCCTTCACCACCGGGTCGAGCGCGCCCGGCGCCATCACCTCCTTGAGGCTGGCCCAGGTGCGCTTGAGCGTGGCCGGGTCGTTGGCCAGGTACTTCCAGAAGTTGTTGACGTCGGGCACGTTGCGCGTGGCCTTGATGTCGTCGAACACCGCGCGGACCTCGTCGGAGGCGTCTGCGTGCTCGATGGGATGGGGTTTCATTCGATCTCCTGCGTGAAGTGTGAATGCGCGCAGCAAAGCAACAATTGCTTTCGGGGCGTTCATATTTATTGTGAATTACGTCCTAGGTTCTCGCGCCCTGCGATTCATACAGTCGAAGCGTCACACATCAAGGCGCCATCAGGCGCCATCTCAGGGAGAAGAGAACCATGGAACACGTCATCCAGCACGTGGGGGTCGGTGCGCGCGCCGCATTCGGCCACAAGAAGAAAAAAACCGCGGGCGCCGTGCTCGCACTGGCAGCCGGCCTCGCAGGCCCGGCCGCGTGGGCCGACGTGACCCTCGGCGGCACCAGCTACACCACCGGCTCGGGCGCGGTGTGCAGCTCGGGCGGCGCCGGTCCCACCTGGTCCTGCCAGGTGCCCAACGGCAGCGGGGGCTTCGCGCTCATCAACGGCGTACCGACCGACCCCGTGAACGGCGGCCCCGATGCCGCAGCCTTGCAGGGCATGGTGAACGGCAACCTCGGCGGCGACGCGCTGCTGCTCGGCGGCACCGCCGCCAAGGCCACCGGCTTCGGCAGCGTGGCGGCGGGCTCCGACGCGAAGGCGACCGAAACCTATGCCACCGCCATCGGTTCCACCACCGTGGCCGCGGGCGTCAGCAGCACGGCCGTGGGCAACGTGGCACAGGCCTTCGGCACCAACGCCACCGCCATCGGCGCCAACACCACCGCGGTGGCCACCAGCAGCCTCGCGGCGGGCGACCGCGCCACCGCGAGCGACATCAACTCCACCGCGCTGGGCGCCAACACGCAGGCGCGCAAGAAGAGCAGCCTGGCGGCCGGCGACAAGGCGATTGCCGACGGCATCAACGCCGCCGCGCTGGGTGCGAACACGCAGGCACTGGCCGACAGCGCCGTGGCCGTGGGCGACCGCGCCACCGCGAACGCCGAGTCGGCCGTGGCCATGGGCCGGCAGAGCACGGCGTCGGCCGCATCGGCCGTCGCCATCGGCACCGGCGCGACGGCCAGCACGGTCAACGGCGTGGCGCTGGGCGCCGGCGCGGTTGCCGATCGCGCGGGCATGAACGGCCAGAAGGAACGCTTCTCGAACGTCGCCGTGGGCTCGACGCAGGGCGCGGTCTCCGTCGGCAGCGCGGGCGGCGAACGGCAGATCACCAACGTGGCAGGCGGCACGCAGGCGACCGACGCGGTCAACGTGCGGCAGCTGCAGGCGGTGCAGGCCGGCGCGGTCAACTACGTCACCAACGTGGACGGCAGCGTGAACCACAACCAGATCGTGCTGGGCAACGGGCAGGCACCGAACGGCACCACCGTGTCCAACGTGGCGCCCGGCGTGGCCGGCACCGATGCGGTCAACGTCAACCAGCTGAACGCACAGAACACGCAGTGGCGCGATGCGATCCGCCGCAACCAGCGCGACGCCAACGCCGGCACCGCGGGTGCGATGGCGATGGCCGGCATGCCGCAGGCCTACATGCCCGGCAAGAACATGGTCGCGGCCGGCGTGGCGGGCTACGAAGGCCAGAGCGCGATCGCGGTCGGCTTCTCGAGCATCTCGGACAACGGCAAGTGGGTGATGAAGTTCACCGGCTCGGCCAACTCGCGCGGCAACGTCGGCGTCTCGGCCGGCGCGGGCTTCCAGTGGTGAGCCGCATGAACCACAGGAATTCTTCTCTCATGACACGCACCTCCTCCCGCGCACACGGCGCCGCCCTGCTCGGCGCTGCCGCCCTGCTCGCGCTCACCGGCTGCACCTCGTACGTGAGCCGCGGCATCGACAACGACGGCAAGGCCGCCGAACTGGTCTGGCCCGGCGCCGACCGGCAGCAGACCTGGCAGACCGAAGGCAGTTTTCCGAACCGCGACAACCTGCGCGCCATCAGCCCCGGTGCCACCAAGGACCAGCTCTACGCCCTCATCGGCCGCCCGCACTTCGACGAAGGCATGGCGGCCGTGCGCGAGTGGGACTACGTCTTCCACTTCCCCTCGGGCGGTGCGGTGACGAGTTGCCGCTACAAAGTGATCTTCGACACGAACTACAAGGCGCGCGGCTTCCATTGGAACCCGGCGATCTGCGCGGAGCTGGTGAAGAAGGGCTGAGCGACGCCCATGTCAAGAAGGCCAGGATCGCGAACCTGAAGGGGTTTCTTCGGAAGGCGTCCTCGCGGTCGATACGCCAGGCGTGCTGTGCCGGTCTACTCCGGCATCACTTCCAGCGTGGCGACATAGCTGATGTGCCGCTGCCTGGCAGGCGCCATCGTGCTGTCGCCGCGCTGGCTGGCGCTGAGCCAATAGAGGCCTGCCGCCGGCCAGCGGACCACGATCCGCCCTTGCGAATCCGTGACCTGTTCGATCTGCTGCGTGTCGTTGCGGTACCGGATGCCACCGGGCACGATGGTGACCTTCACGCCTGCCGCGGGCTTGCCGTCGAGCACCAGCGTGAGGGTCGAGGGCTGTCCAGCGGTCAGGTCGTTGGGATGCGGCTGGTAGTGCGCCTCCAGGCCGCGGCCGGTCTGCGCGAGCGGCGTCGGCGCCCCCATGGTGACGAAGGTCTCCACGCGCGACTGCACTTCGTTGACCTGCAGCTTGGCGGCGTCCGCGGGCACGGCCTCGGCGAACTTGGCTGGGGCGCCCGACCAGCGCCTGGGCTTGCCGCCCTCTTCCCATTGGGCACGCAGGCCTTCCTCGACGACGGCGGCGCGCCAGGTGCCGGGCTGCGTCAACTGCCAATCGAAGACCGCGCGATGGCGAAAGCGTTCCAGTTTCGCCGGCGAGACGGACTGGCCATCAGGCGCGGTGATGGCCAGGCCTTCGAGCGGCATCGCGTTGTGGTTGAAAAAGAAGAGGTCGTTGCCGCGCGCCGCATCCACGGACACCCATTGGTTGGGCGTGGACGACAGCACGGTCGACGACGGCACAAGGAACGAGCGATGTGCCTGCGCGCTGAGCGAGAGCAAGGCGCCGACGGCGAGCGCCAGCGTTCGGCGATGGAAAAAACGAATCATGAGATGTGTCTTGAAGAGGGTGAGTGATCGATGGCGCGGCCGACCGGTCGCAGCTACAGGCCGAACGCCCAGGCGCACGAAGCGACGATGCCGGCCGAGAACGACAACGGCAGCAACCAGCGCGGACGGTAGGTGAGGATCGTGCCGACGCTCATCGACGCGCCGGTCAATGCGCCGGCCCATGCCAGGATGCCGACCGAGACGCTCCAGGCCGCGATGCAGGCGCCGAGCGATGCGCACAGCAGCGCTGCGCCAGCAAGACGGCACAGCCATCGCCGGGCGTCGGACAGCGGGCGTGCGAAAAGCTCGTCTTGATGACGCTCCATCGCCATGCCCAAGGCCGCGAAGCCCGGCAAGCCGAGTGCGAATGCGATCCACGCGTTCATGCCTTCTGCTCCGGTGCCTGGGCGATCGGCCGGACCCCGACGCCGGCGCCACCGGCGGAGGCCGCGCGCGAAGCGGGCCGGGGCGTGGCGACCGCCGGCGAGCGCCACAGCCGCCACGCGATCACGGCATGGAGGGCGCCCAGGACCAGCACGGCCAGGTCGAAGCCCGCGATGCTCCACTGACTGCGCGCGATGCTCAGCGGCAGGCCCGCGCCGCCGGTCCAGGCATTGAGCAGCGGCAGGCCGATGAACAGCACCGCCGCCACCGTCATCTGTTCCAGCCAGGCGCGCTTGTGCGCACGCAGCAGGGGATGCACGAGGCAGAGCAGCCACACGGCGAAGAACCCCCGGATCTCCCAGTCGGACCGCGCCGCGAGGTCCGCAGGGAGCAGGCGGTTGAACCAGAAATACGAGGCCGTGGCAACCGACAGCCCCGCGATGGAACCGACATTCAGCAGTTCGACGACACGGTGCCCGAATGGCGTGCGGCCCCGCTTGCGGCGTTCCGGCAGCCGCTTGACGACCCACAGCACCATGCCGGTCGCGGCCATCACCGTGCCGACGACGCCGGAGAGAAACAGCAGCCAGCGCAGCGCCGGTCCGGCGAATCGGCCCAGGTGCGGCGCGGTCAGCACGTTGTAGACCGCGTTGGCGGCGGAGGGCGCGACGACCGATGGCGATTCGCGCAGGCGCCCACTGACGCCATCGAACACGAGGCGCTCGCCGGCGCCCCGGTTCACGATGCTGCGCCCGCCTTGTTCACGCAGTTCGACCGTGGCTCGAGCGGTGCCCGGCTGGTTGACGACGATGGTGCCGACGCCGTGCTCAGGCCACCGGCGCGCGGCCTCTTCGAGCATCGGCGCCAGGGGCGCCATCGCGGCCGCGCCTGCGTCGTTTCGGCCGGCGCGTTGCGGGGCTGCGCCGCCGCCACCACCGCCCGCTGCACGGCGTTCCGCCTGGTAGGCCTGCGTGTCGCCCTTGTAGGCGGCCTGGATGCCCCAGGGCATGAGCATGAACATGAGCAGCAGCAAGCCGCTGAAGGTGATCATCAGGTGAAAGGGCAACGCCAGCACCGCCGTCGCGTTGTGGGCGTCGAGCCATGAGCGCTGCCCCTTGCCGGGCCTGAAGGTGAAGAAGTCGGTGAAGATCTTCTTGTGCGTGATCACCCCGCTCAGGATGGCCACCAGCATGACCATGGTGGCGACGCCCACGATCCAGCGCGCCCAGACCCGGGGCAACCCATGCAGCTCGAAGTGGAACCGGTAGAGGAAGCTGCCGCCGCGCGTGGCACGGGTCTCGATCTTCTCGCCGGTGGCCGCGTCGAGTTCGGCCCGCTGGACGCCGGCGCGTCCCGGCGCCGCACCCGGCGCGCGCCAGCTCGCCGAGACGGCGGTCTGGCGCTCGCCGGGCAGCACCAGCGTCCAGGTCGTGGCGTCGGACGCCAGGCGCTGCATGCCTTCGAGCGCGCGCTCGGGGGTCCGCGCATCCGGCACGGAGCGATGCAGCTCCGGCTTCATCCACACGTTGATCTCGTCGAGGAAATAGCTCAACGTCCCGGTGAAGAAGACCGCGTAGAGCAGCCAGCCGAGCAGCAGGCCGCTCCAGGTGTGGAGCCACGACATCGACTGCCGCAGACCCTCGGGTTTGGCGTCGGGCCTCATGCCGCGACCCTCGATGCGAAGAACCAGGCGGGCAGGCCCAGCACCACTGCCGGCAGCACGATCCCCAGCCAGGCACGCAGCGCGGTCGCGCAACCGAACGCCCACAGGGCTGCCACCGCATGCGCGACGAACGCGAGCATCGTCGCCGTCATCACCGCATTCGCGCGGTCCATCCCCGCCAGGGGCAAGAAGATGCTCAGCGCCGCCGCCACGCTCGCGGACAGTCCATAGCCGCCACCGACGGCAGCGATCGCGCGGGATGCGACGGCCCAGAAGTAGCGCACCGGGACTTCCGGCTTTCGGCTGGGCGCCATGGCGCCGGACTGATCTTGCATGGTGTTTCCCTCTTCCTTCATGTGTCCTAGAACGCCAGTTGGGCGGCCAGCGAGACGCGCCGTTCGTCGCCGTAGAGCATCGTCTCCGGCGGGAATCGCCGGCGCTCGTAGTACTGCTTGTTGAAGGCGTTGCTGACGTTCAGCGACAGCTTGAGCTTCTTGCCGCCGGCCAGCGGCTTGTCCCAGAAGAAGGCGAGATCGACCAGGCCGTAGCCCGGATTCCAGTTGGTTGTGGCGCGCGCGGCATTGCCGGTCCAGGCGCTGTGCGCCTTCGACCAGGCGCGCAGTCCCAAGCCCAGGTGGAACTCGCCGAGTTCGGCGCTGCGATGCACGCGGAACTTGTTCCACACCGACAGGTTGTGCTTGGGCGTGTACTCGACCGTGCGCCCGATGTTCGCCCGGGTCGAGGTCTCCAGGTACTTCGCGTCGGTGTAGGAGTAGCCGATCTGCGCGGTCCAGCCGTCCGTGATCTGCCCGGACAGGCGCAGCTCCAAGCCTTGCGCGCGCGTGAGGCCCGCGAGCGAATAGCACTGGTCGCCCGCCAGTGGGGGCGTTGCCGTGCGCACCGCGGGCTGGCCGGGCGCGCACTCCAGGCCGTCGAGTTCGGTGGCGGCGTTCTTCTTGTCGACGCGGAACAGCGCGCCGGTCAGCATCGCCGCACCGCCGAACAGGTCGTGCTTGACCCCGACTTCGTACTGCACCCCTTCCACGGGAGCGGTGATGTAGTTGCCACCGGTGTCCAGGTAGCTGAGGCTGCCTTGCGGAACGAAGGACTCGCCGTAGCTCGCGTACACGGTGGTGGCGTCCGTGATGTCGTGCATCGCAGCCAGGCGCGGCGACCACTTGTCCGCCTTGGTTGCAGCGCCGGTCAGAGGTTCGCTCTGGTAGCGCGACCAGCCCATGCCGAGCATCAGCCGTGTCCGGCCGTTCGGCAGGTGCAGCATGTCCTGCAGGTAGAAACTGCGATCGTTGCGCGTGGCGATCGGAACCAGTGGATCGTCCCAGATGCGAAAGCCGTAGAGGTAGTCGCTGTAGGCCGGTCGATAGATGTTCAGGGGCGTCACCGGGAACGCGCCGCTGCCACTGACCGACTGGTTGGCGACCTGCCGCCCGCTCGCATTGCTTTCTGAATGCCCGAAGCCGAAGCCGGCCAGCCAGTCGTTGCGCCAGCTGCCGTGCCGCACCGTGCCGCTGATGTCCAGCGAGCCCGAATAGCTGCGGCCTTCTTCCCTGCGCCCGCTCACGTATCGGCTCACTTCGCCCCACTGGTTGGGTCCGTTCTGCGGATTGCGCACCCGGGTGTTCTGCCATGACTGCGCATAGTCCTGGTAGTTGAGGCCGCCGCGTATCTTGAGCGCTTCGGACGAGGACCATGTGGCGTCCCAGATCAGAGTGTCCGTCTCGCGGGTGACGCGGTCGTTGAGACTGCCCCAGAAGAACTCCTTTGACACCGGGTAGTACTGGCCGTTCAGTGGACCCTTTGCAGCAATGCGGAAGTTGTTTTCCTGTTCGGGAACCGACGTGGCCTTCGAGCGCTCATAGGTCAGCGTGGTGCTGAAGCGCCGGTCGGGCTTGTAGCTCAGCGCCGCCATCAGGCTGCGCGGTGCGGCCCACACATGGTCCTGGTCATCCTTGCGGTGCCTGTAGCTGCCCACCAGCCGATAGAGGAGAGTGCCTTCGGCATCGAGCGGCCCGGTCATGTCGGCCATGCCGCCATAGGACCCCTTGTTGTCCATGTCGGTTCGCAACACGTAGGCCGGCGTCTGCTTCGGTCGCTTGTAGTTGTAGCTGATGACACCACCGGGTTCAGCCGCCCCGTAGTAGAGCCCCGCCGGGCCACGCAGCAGTTCCACCGACTCCAGGCTGTCAGTGCTGCGGATGAGGCCGGCGGAGTTGCCGTACGAAGGAATTCCGTTGACCAGTGTCTGCCCGTTCGAAAAGCCGCGGATCTGGATCGCACGGCTGTGCCCCCCGCCGGCGTCGCTGTTGGAGCTGTTGGTCGTCAGGCCGGCAAACCCTTCCAGCGTGGTGAAGATGTTGGCGTCGCCACGCTCCTGGATCATTTCCTCGCTCACCTGGTCGACCGAGAAGGGCGTCAGGCGCGGCAGCATGTCCGTCTTGGTCGCGATGCTGGTCGGGCGGTCGGCCATGTAGGCGGGTGGCTCGCTCGCCGCCGTGACCGTGACCGTCGCCAGGTTGCCGCCGGGCGCGGAGGACACGGCCGCGCCGGTCGACGCAGGCGCGGGCGCAGCGCGCAGCGACCAGTCGCCGCCGGGCGTGACGACGAGGGTCAGGTCGCTGCCCTCGAGCACGCGCTGCGCGGCCTGCTCGGGCGTGAAGCTGCCTTCGAGGGCGCGGGCGCGCTTGTCGGCCAGCAGCGCCGGGTCGGCCGAGATGCCGCGGCCCGATTCGCGCGCGATCCTGCGCAGCGTGACCTCGAGGGTGCCCGCGGGAATTCGAAAGATCTGCGGCGCGGAAGAGACGGGCTGCTGCGCATGCGCCGCGGCCATGGCGATCGAACCGGCAAGGGCGATCGCGACGGTGGAAAGCGTGAAGGCGGGTGACAGGAAGGAGGGACGGGCAAAGACCACGGAGAGATATTCCTCGGATGCGTTGATGGCGTTTCCGAGACATGTCGCGCGAGGGCCGAGGAACCCCTCACGTCTTTACAAATCAGTGGTTCCTCAGGGTCAGCGCTTGTCGATCAGCGTCAGCCACGGCCCCACGCGGCGGATCGCGATGGGCAGGGTGTCGCCCAGGCTGCGCAGCGCACGCAGCGGGTCGTCGAGCATGAACACGCCGAAGACACGCAGCGTCCCCGCCTCCGGCGAGATGCGGATCAGGCCCGCCGTGTACGAGCGCAATGCCTCGATCACCTCGCCCAGCGGTTCGTCGCTCACGTCGAGCACGCCATCGGTCCAGGCACTGCGTGCGGCCGCGTCGGAGACCTGGGTGCCGACGAGATTGCGTTCGAACTTCACCGATTCACCTGGCCCGAGGGTGCGGCGCAGGCCCTCTCCGGTGAGTACGGCGGCCTGGCGCTCGAGCACCGCGACCCGCGTGAAGCGCTCCGACTGCTGCACGGTGAGATGGCCGTGCGTGGCTTCGATGGCGCCGTGCGATGTCCGGATGACGAACGGCCGCTGCCGGTCCGGCGCGATCCGCAGGGCCACCTGTCCGCCGAGCAATCGCAAGCGGCGCTCGTCGCCAGCCATGTCGCTGTCGACGGCGGATCGCGCGTCCAGCATCAGTTCGGTGCCATCGGCCAGGGCGACAGCGCGGCGTTCGTGCGTGCCCGTGCGCAGCTCGGCCAGCAGCGTCGACACCGGCGTCAGGCGGTTCACGAGCGCCGTCGCGCCGACACCAAGCACCAGCCCGGCGGCGCCGCCGACCAGCTTGCGGCGCGACACCGGCGGCCGCGTCAGGGCATGCCGGCTCGCCGCCAGCATGCCCGCGTGTTGCCGCTCGGCGTCCAGGATGTCACGCGCCGGGCGCATGAAGGTGGCCTCGATGCGTTCCCAGGCCGCACGATGCTTCGGGTCCGCGGCCAGCCAGCGTTCGAGCGCCGCGAGATCGTCCGGGGTGGCGTTGCCCGAATCCAGTCGGATGCGCCAGTCGATCGCCTGCCGCAGTTCCGCCTGAATGAGCGCGGCGCGGCTCGCTACCGCGCTCACCAGACCCTGTCCTCCCGATCGAGGGACAGGTCCGCGGCCATGCAATGGATGTAGGCCTGCCGCACATGGCGCTCGATCGTCGCCACTGAAAGACCGAGCTGGGCCGCGATGGCCGCATGCGTGTGGCCCTCGAGCCGGTTCATGAGAAAGATCTGCTTGCTGCGCCGGGGCAGGCCATCGAGCATCCGGTCGAAGCGTTCGACGGCCTCGCGCACCAGCGCATGGTCTTCGGCGGACGGGACGAGGTCCGGAGGTTCGTGAGCCAGCGCCTCCAGCCAGGCCTGTTCCAGGCTGCGCCGTCGCCAGAAGCTGGCGAGCACGCGCTGCGCCAGCGTGGTGAGAAAGGCGCGCGGCTCGCGGATCTCCTCCCGCGTATCGGACACGAGCACCCGCACGAAGGTGTCATGAGAGAGATCCGCCGCTTGGTTGGCACAGCCCAGGCGACGCCACAGCCAGCGCTGCAGCCAGTCCCGATGCTCCACATACAGCACGTGCACTGGATGCGGGCTTCCAGGATTCGAGGGGGCGGACGCAGACATGGGCCGAGGCTTCAAATGAGATTGGTTCTCATTCTATCGCCACCCTCCCCTGCACCCACGCGAGCGGCCCGTTGCAGCTGACAGGCCGGAAACGCCCCGCGTCGCCGCTCAGCCCCTCGGTTCCGGGCGCCGCCACAGCCACGCCAGCACGACGGCCATCGAGCCGATGGCAACGCCTGCGAGCCACGGCTTGTGCGCGGTGAACAGAATCACGACCGCGCAGAACGCCATCGCCGCGGTGGCACTCCACTTGGCGCGGCGGCTGACGGTGCGGCCGTTCTCCCAGTTGCGCAGCAGCGGACCGAAGAGCCGGTGGTTCAGCAGCCATCGATGCAGTCGCGGCGAGCTGCGCGCGGCGGCCCATGCGGCCATCAGCACGAAGACCGTGGTCGGCATGCCGGGCGCGACCACGCCGATGGCAGCCAGCACCAGGCACAGCGCGGCAAAGACCAGCAGCAACCAGCGCACGAGCAGCGGCAAGGGCCGCGGCTCGACAGCGGGCGGGTTCTGCGGATCTTCGGCGGGGGTCACGGGCCGATTGTCTTTCTTTCTCTGTCGCCCCACGGACGCGCTTGATTCAGATCAAGTGCGCAGCAGCGGGGGCTGCCGATACTGGACTTTTACATCCATCTGCAAAGTTCTGAAGATCATGGCGCACCTTGTATGGAAGAGCGAACTCAATACGGGCATCCATGAGATCGACACGCAGCACCAGCGCATCGTCCAGTACATCAATGCCCTGGACGACGCCCGGCGCACCAACGACCGCAAGGTCGTGGGCCGGATCATCGAGGAGACCATCGACTACACCGCCTCGCACTTCGCGTTCGAGGAGGCCATGATCGAGGACGCGGGCTACCCCTTCACCGGCCCGCACAGGAAGGTGCACGAGATCTTCGTGCGCCGCGTCACCGAGTTCCGCGCGCGCTTCGAGTGCGGCGAAGAGGTGCTGGGGGAGCTGCACGACATGCTCTCGCGGTGGCTCTTCAATCACATCCGCCACGAAGACGGCGCGTATGTGCCGACCGTGAAGGCGCACCTGCGAACGAACGATGTGTCGGCCGAACACCTCGTCCACGCCCAGGTCCGCCAGGCGGTGCAGCAAGGCGGCGCCGCGGGGCAGGTCAAGCTGGGGTGGATGCGGCGGTTGTTCGGCGGGTGACGCGCGCGGTGGCGTCACGTTGCGTCGTCAGTCCTCGACGAAGGCTTCTTCGCGCTTGGCCTTCACCGAAGGCAGCAGCACCACGATGAGCAGCAACACCGCCGCGGCCAGCAGCCCCGCCGACAGCGGCCGCATGACGAACACGCTCCAGTCGCCACGCGACAGCAGCAATGCGCGGCGCAGGTTCTCTTCCATCATCGGCCCCAGGATGAAGCCCAGCAGCAGCGGCGCGGGCTCGCACTTCAGCTTGAGGAACAGGTAGCCCACGATGCCGAAGATCGCGACCATCCACACGTCGAAGGTGTTGTTGTTCTCGGAGTACACGCCCACCGCGCAGAACAGCACGATCGATGGAAAGAGCCACTTGTAGGGAATGGTCAGCAGCTTGATCCAGATGCCGATCATCGGCAGGTTGAGCACGATGAGCATCAGGTTGCCGATCCACATCGAGGCGATCAGGCCCCAGAAGAGTTCGGGGTTGCTGGTCATCACCTGCGGGCCGGGCTGGATGTTGTGGATGGTCATCGCACCCACCATCAGCGCCATCACCGCGTTGGGCGGAATGCCCAGCGTCAGCAGCGGAATGAACGAGGTCTGCGCGCCAGCGTTGTTGGCCGACTCCGGCCCCGCCACGCCACGGATGTTGCCCTTGCCGAAAGGCACTTCGCCCTGCTTGAGCTTGATCCGCTTCTCGATGGTGTAGGCCGCGAAGGCCGACAGCAGCGCGCCGCCGCCCGGCAGGATGCCCAGCGCGGAACCCAGCGCCGTGCCGCGCAGCACGGCGGGCGTCATGCGCCGGAAGTCTTCCTTGGTGGGCCACAGGCCCTTGACCTTGGCGGTGAACACCTCGCGCTCATGCTCGGGCACCGCGAGGTTGGCGATGATCTCGCCGTAGCCGAACACGCCCATCGCGATGGCGATGAAGCCGATGCCGTCGGTCAGCTCGGGAATGTCGAAGCTGTAGCGCGCCACGCCGGAGTTCACGTCGGTGCCCACCAGACCCAGTGCCAGCCCGAGCAGGATCATCGTGATGGCCTTGAGCAGCGAGCCCGAGGCCAGCACCACGGCGCCGATCAGGCCCAGGATCATCAGCGAGAAGTACTCGGCGGGTCCGAACTTGAAAGCCAGCTCGGTCAGCGGCGGCGCGAACGCAGCAAGGATCAGCGTGCCCACGCAGCCTGCGAAGAACGAGCCCAGGCCGGCTGCGGCGAGCGCTGGTCCGGCCCTCCCTTTGCGGGCCATCTGGTAGCCGTCGATCACCGTGACCACCGACGACGATTCGCCCGGCAGGTTCACCAGAATCGCGGTGGTCGAGCCACCGTATTGCGCGCCGTAGTAGATACCGGCCAGCATGATCAGCGCCGACACAGGCGGCAGCGCGTACGTGGCGGGCAGCAGCATCGCGATGGTCGCGACCGGGCCGATGCCCGGCAGCACGCCGATCAGCGTGCCCAGCAGGCAGCCCACGAAGGCATAGACGAGGTTCTGCGCGGTGAAGGCCACGCCGAAGCCGATCGAGAGATTGGTAATCAGGTCCATTGTTTTCTTTGGATTTCTTGTTGTTCTGCGCGGGTCAGCCGGCGATGAAGGTGGGCCACACCTGGAACTGCAGCTTCAGCGCCACCACGAAGGCCAGGTAGCTGCCCAGCGCGAGCACCGTCGCGAGCAGGGTCACGCCCTTCCATCCGAAGCTGTCGCCCGCCAGGCTCGCGATGAAGGTCAGCGCATAGATCGCAACGATGAGCCCCATCGACGGCAGGCCGATGCTCGGCAGGCCGCCAAGCAGGATGCCGAAGACGAGGTTGGCGCCGATGATGAACAGCAGTGGCTTCCATGCGATGCGCCCGACGGGCTCGCCGTCGTCGGTCTCGACCGTGAGCGCCTTGAACGTGATCAGCACGCCCATGAAGGCGATGAGGATGCCCACGATCAGCGGGAAATAGCCGGGGCCCATGCGGGCGCCGGTGCCCACGTTGTAGGTCGTGGCGCCCCATGCGAAGGCCACGCCGAAGGCGCTGAAAAGCACGCCCGAGCAGAAGTCTCTCTGACTCTTGATTCTCACCGTTGATGTCTCCTGGAACTGCGTTGATCGGCACAGGTTGTGCGCCAGCGATCCTAGGAATTCAGCGCCGCGGTGTGTATGAACAAAGCATTGCCGTTTGGCAATGTTCGAGGCGCGACGAATCCGCGAAGGAGCGGCTCAGCTGTCCGCGACCGGCAGGTCGATGCAGGCGCACAGACCCGGGCGGGCGTCGTCGAACCGCAGGCGCCCGCCATGCAGCGCCACCACCGCCTGCACGCTCGCAAGCCCCAGGCCATGGCCCGGCGTGCTGCGGTCCAGCCGGTAGAAACGTTCGCCGAGGTGTTCGTACGCGGCGCTCGGAATGCCGGGCCCGTCGTCCTGCACGAAGAGCTGCGCGCGCCCGTCGACCGTGCAGGTGCCGATGCGCACGGTGGCACCGGCACGGCTGTTGCCCGCGTACTTCAGTGCGTTGTCGAGCAGGTTCGCCGCCGCGCCCGCGAGCAGGTCGCGGTCGCCCAGCGCGACGGCATGGTCGGTGGGCTCGCGCAGCAACGCGATGCCCTGCGCCTCGGCCACCGCCTCGTACAGCTCCGCCACGTCGTCGGCAATGACATGCAGCGCCACCGGCGCGAACTGCTGGCGCCGCGCACCGGCCTCGACCTCGGCGATCTGCAGCAGCTTCTCGAACATCACCGCCAACTCTTCCAGTTCGCGGATGGCGGTGGCCACGGATTCGCGCTGTGGCGCGTTCGCGCCGTCGAGCCCCGCCTCCACCGCGCGCAGGCGCACCAGCACGCGCGTGAGCGGGGTGCGCAGGTCGTGCGCGATGGTGTTGGACACATGGCGCACGCCGTCCATCAGCGACTGGATGCGGTCGAGCATCGCGTTGATGTCGTGCTCCAGCAGCGCGAACTCGTCCTCCTGCCCGGATGGCGCCACGCGCTCCTGCAGCTCGCCCGCCGCGATGCGCGCGGCCGTGCGCCGCACCGCGCCCACGCTGCGCTCCAGCTCCTGACGGAACACGAAGGTGCCGCCGATCAGCAGCAGCACCGCCACGATGCCCGCCGCCGCGCTGGCGCTCGCCACCAGCGATTCGATCGATTCCTGGTCGCGCAGGTCGTGCCCCACCACGAGCATGCCGCCGTCGGGCAGCGGACGCATCACGAGGTAGGCGATGACGGTCTGGCCCGCGCGCACCACGCGGCGGTGCACGCCGTCGCCGGCATCGGGCGCCAGCGAGGGCATCTGGTCGAGGTTGCCCGCGCGCCTGTGGCCTTCGCGGTCGGTGAGCAGGTAGATCTCGTTGTCCGAGTTGCGGCCGTCGGACAGCGCGTTGCCGATCTCGCCCGCCACGCCGTCGGCGCCGCGCGCTTCGTAGCGCACCATCAGCTGCTGCATGCTGGCGCCCACCTGCCGCACCATGCGCTGCTGCAGCACGCCCACGGTCTGCATGTAGACGATCGCCAGGGCAGCGAGCATGGTGATGGCCACCAGCAGGCCGTAGTAGAAGGCGAGCCGGAAGCCGACCGAGCGCCACAACTGGCGCAGGGCCTTGATCATTGCGGCGCTGCCAGCGTGTAGCCCACGCCGCGCACGGTGTGGATCAAGGTCGGCGCGCCGCCCGCGTCGAGCTTGCCGCGCAGGCGGCTCACCTGCACGTCGATGACGTTGGTCTGCGGGTCGAACTGGTAGTCCCACACGGCCTCGAGCAGCATGGTGCGCGTGACCACCTGCCCCGGATGCATCATGAGATAGGCCAGCAGCCTGAACTCGCGCGGCTGCAGCGCGATGGGCCGGCCGCCGCGCTCCACGTGGCGGCGCGCCAGGTCGAGCGTGAGGTCGGCCACCTGCAGCGTGCGGATCTCCGGCCCCGTGCGCGAGCGCCGTACCAGCGCCTCGGCGCGCGCCGCGAGCTCGGAGAAAGCGAAGGGCTTGGCCAGGTAGTCGTCGCCGCCGGCCTTGAGCCCGCGCACGCGCTCGTCGAGCGCGCTCAACGCGCTGAGCAGCAGCACCGGCGTCTTCCTGCCGAGGGCGCGCATCGCGGCCAGGATCGACAGGCCGTCCACGCCGTGGGGCAGCATGCGGTCGAGGATGACGAGGTCCCAGGTCTCGCCCGTGGCGCGCGCGAACGCATCCGCGCCGTCGCGGCTGATCACCGCCACATGGCCGAGCGAACGGAAGCCTTCGGCGATGTAGCGCGCGTTGTCGGCATCGTCCTCGACGATGAGGCAGTTCCAGATGACGGTGGGGCCGAGCACGTCAGTCGGTACGGCCACGACAAGAAATACCCATGGATGGCTGTGCTCTTGGACTCGCGTTGTGCCCGCTGGAACGCAGGGGGCTGTAGCGCAAATCCTAGCCCAGGTGGAAGCGGGGAAGGACCCCGCTTCATTACCATTTGTCCATGAAGGGCGCGCGCCCGTCTCCCTGCGGGATGCCCGCAAGCACTTGAGACCGCTGTCTACGCAACGACACAGGAGCTGGGCGGCCCATGCTCGGGGATGACAGGAGCAAACCAACGAAGTCACGCTACAACGCCTATGCAATCGCTGTAGCATCCTCGCCCGACACCCCCGTCGACACTCCCCGAGGCGATCATCTTGTTCGATGCCCTTGCGCACAGCCTGATGCGGCAATGAGCGTTGCCGCACCACCCGCTGCAGACCCTGCCGCCGATACGCTGACACTGCGCGTGCTGCAGCGGCGCGTGGCAGCGATCTACGCGAACTATCCGTCCAACTTCGCAGCGCGGCTGGCGTTCCTGGCGCTGGTCGCGCCTGTCGTCTATCTTCAGTTCCAGGATTGGCGCGTGCCGGTGCTGCTCGCGGTGCAGTTGCCGGTCAACCTGTTCTGCCTGTTCGTCGTGCCGCGCTGGACTCCGGCCGAGCCATTGGCCGACAGTCCCGTGTGGGCAAGCCGCCTCACGCGGGTGGCCATGCTGCTGGGCGCGGCCGACGCGCTGATTCCGGCGCTGCTCGTGACGGCCGGCAACGAGATGGTCACGATGCTGCTGACCGTGCTGCTGATGGGCAACTGCATGCGCGTGGTGCAGTCACTGCGGCCGCTGATGGCGCCGATGCTCTGGTGCGCGCTGCCGATGATGCTCAGCCTGATCGTGTCGCTCGCCTGGCAGGCGACCACGCTGCATCTGCTGCTGGCGACTTATGTCGCGGTCTTCCTGGCGATGGCGCTGGGCGTGGGCGTTCGGGAAAACCGCGAACTGTCCGAGACGCTGATGCTGCGCTTTGAAAAAGAAGGGCTGGCCGCGCGCCTGAACGAGAAGATCGCCGCCGTCGAACAGGCCAGCGCCGAGAAGACCCGCTTCCTCGCCACCGCCAGCCACGACCTGCGCCAGCCCATGCACGCCATTGCCCTCTTCGGCGCGGCGATGCAGCAGGCGCTTCGCGATCACCCCGAAGGTCGCAACGCCGAGCGGCTGATGCGTGCGGTCGACGCCCTGGGTACCTCGCTGGACGCCATGCTCGACGTCTCGCGCCTGGACGCCGGCGTAATCACGGCCGCTCCGCGTGCGATAGAGCTCGATACGCTGCTGCTGGCACTCAACCAGGTCTTCCTTCCCCAGGCCGGACAGAAGTCGCTACAACTGCGCGTGCGCGCCAGTGGCCTGTGGGTGCACAGCGACCCCCATCTGCTGTACCGCATGCTGTCGAACCTGCTGGACAACGCGCTGAAGTACACAAGGCACGGCGGCGTCACCGTCATCGCGCGTCCGCGCGGCGAGCAGGTCTGGCTGGAGGTGCGCGACACCGGCATCGGCATCGTGCCCCAGCAGCTCGAGCGCATCTTTGAAGAGTTCTATCAGATCGACAACCCGGGACGCGACCGTGCGCGCGGGCTGGGCATCGGGCTGTCGATCGTGCAGCGGCTGGCACGATTGCTGGGGCACACGGTGCAGGTGCGTTCGCGCCCCGGGCGCGGCACACGCTTCCGTCTGGTGCTGCCGCTTGCAGAGGCCCAGGAGACCAGCGAGCCGACGATGCTCGAACTTCCGCCGGAGTTGCGTTCCACGCCGGTGCTGCGCGGCCGCGTGTTGCTGGTCGATGACGAAGCGGAGATACGCAGTGCGATGACGCAACTGCTCGGCGCGCACGGCATCGCGGTGGAGGCTGTGGCCAGCGAGGCCGAGGCGCGAACCGCTTTGGCCCGTTGCGATGAAGAGGGTTCCGCCATCGCTGTGCTGATGTGCGACTACCGACTCGCCGGAGAAGACGGCCTTGCCGTCGGACAGCGGCTGCGCGAGCGTTGCGCGCTCGAGGCCCCGCTCCTGATCGTCACCGGCGAGACCTCGCCCGAGCGGCTCCAGCATGTGCGTGCCTCCGGCGTGCCGGTGCTGTTCAAGCCGGTGAGCGCGCAAACACTGCTGCGCACGCTGGCCGAACTCTCTTCAGCAACCGCCCCGAAGCCGTAGACGGAGGTCCGGCAACGACTGGATCTGAAATCGACCGCTTGCGCGAAGACCTCATTCGATCGAATGGTCACCCAACGAAGATGCCCCACGAGAGCGGGACATCTTCATTCAGGCAATTGGCAGACTGTTTGCACAGACTGCCCAAGCCCACGCCCGACAGCCGTTTCCGGTCATCGCATCGCTGCGCTACTTCGGTGTGTAGGTGATCTGTGTGGCGACGAGCGTCCCGACTGCGCCTCCTTCGCGCGTCACCATCTTCAGCATCTGGCCACGATACGGGCCGTCGGCGGCGATCCAGTTGTCCTGCAGTGTCGTCAGGTCCGATCCGTCGACCTGCCTGACGCGTGCGACGGTCGAGAACTTGCACGCATTGGTGGTCCCGATGGGCGTTTCAAGGGCCTCGCGCCCGACATAGGTCGTCGTTCCCGAGACGGCCTGCTCATTCCGGATCTCTCCGTTCTCACCCGAGATTCCCACGATCACATAGTTCTCGTTGATCGTCTCGCCCGGTGCCATGGCGGGCCTTTCGACAGCGGGTTGGTTGAGGGTGTAGCCGAGCTTCGGGTCGCTGCCATCACCTCCGTTGCGAGAGCCATACCTGATCACCTTGCCGTCCACCAGATCGAGGTACTGCCTGTCTGTCCCCTCGGTGTTGGTGGCGTAGAAGAACTGGGTGCGCACCTGGCGTACCGGATTCACGCCTGCGAACGCCTCGCGTCCACGGGTGACGATGGTCAAGCGCAGCTTGAACACCTCTCCACTGGAGGCACTGGAGCTGAGTTCGTGCTCCGCCACCAGCTTGGTGCCCTCGTGCAGATCGGCCTCATTGAAGCAGGCTGCGGACGTGTTGTCCGGCGCGGGTGGTGGAGGCGGCGGCGGTGGAG